>CAYTWS010000074.1:2838-7283 GCA_964442145.1 uncultured Ectothiorhodospiraceae bacterium
CGGCGTGTGTGCAACGCGACGGGCTCATCGCGGCGACGCGCTGAGTAGGTGAGCTCGTGGTTGATGTTCTCGTTGGCGCCGAGGTAGGCGGCGAGGTACGCGCGCAAGATGCCGAGATTGGTGAGGTGGCGTCCGTTGATGGGCGAGCTCGGATCGATGCCGCGCTCGCGGTTGTACGCCTCGATCTCTGCGACCTTGTCCTCTCGGTCGCAATGTGGGGTGTTGTACTGCGGGATCGCACGGCCACACCCCACCGGCGTGGCCGTGCCATGGCATTCGGGCTCGCGCCAGGGCCTGTCAACACTTCCCGCGGCGACCGCGGGAAGTGTTGACAGGCCCTAGAGCGACAAGGTGCGGGCGCCTTCCTTGATGCGCTCGTGCATGGGGCCGGCGCCCGTGATGACGACCCCCTCCAACAGGTCCTCCTGCTCGTAGCCGCGCGCCTTGACACAGGGCGTGCATGCCCAGAGCTCACCGCCGCGCGCGAGGAAGTCGTCCACCAGCGACTTGAGCGGCTCCAATGGCTGGACGTGGGTCAGATCGGCGGCCCGTTTGCGCACGACATCGACCGCCGAGCTGGTCAAGAAGACGGCGACGTTTTGGCCGGCCGTGAGACCGCCGTTGGCGATCGTGAAGCCGACCGACGAGAGCTCTTCTTCCGGGCCGTGCGTCATCACGACGACGAGCTGATTATCGGATTCCGTCATAATTCGCATCCTCCGCGTTGCTCTCTGCGCCACGCCATGGGGCGTGGCACTCCGCGAGGACGCAGGCGATAGCGGGATTGTTCCGCGGAAGGTAGGGCAGTCCGTGGGCGGGCGCTGGCACACGGGCGACGCCGGCCGGGGGCTCGGGCCGGATGGGCGCAGCGGATGGCGGCGGCGACGCGATTAGCGAGGGCCCGACTGGGAAGCGGGGTCGAGCCCGAGTAGCTGGGCTTGATGGCGCCGGCGCAAGACGATGTCCCAGGCCACGGCGCCGGCGAGCGCGACGAATCCGGTGAGCTCGACGAGGGCGTCGTAGTGCACGAGCAAGGCGTAGAGCACGAGGGCAGCGCCGGCGACGGCGAGCGCGGCCGGTCCATGGGAGCGGTGGTAATGCGCCCCCGGGGTCACGCAGGCGGCGGTCAGGACGGTGAAGCCCGCGATCGTTCCAACCCAGACCGTCTCGTTGAGTGCCAGGCTGGTGCCCAGCAGCGCCAACAAGGCCCCGGCGGCGAGCGCGCCATAGCAGCTCAGCAAGGCCAATCCCAGCCCCGCCATGCCCATCCAGCCGCGGCGCCACATCGAGGCGAGCCAGCGGCGCGGATCGATCCGGCGCAGCCACTGGCGGAGCCGGCCGGGCTCGCGCGGGCCCCGGCGCATGGTGACCTCGATGGAACGGGCGCCGAAGCCCGCGGCGATCTCGCGCGTTTGCGCGCTGGGGCTGTGGGCGAAATAGTCGAGGCGGCGCACGATCTCGACGTCCTCGAAGCCGGCGTCGCGGAACATCGCCAAAAATTCCTCCTCGATCATGGCCCCGACGACGCACTCGACCCATAGCCGAGGGTCGCTGTGACAATCCACCGTCACGGGGCGGTGGATCACCACGTCGGCGAGCTGCACCCGGCCGCCGGGCCGAAGCACCCGGAACATCTCGGCGACGGCCCGGCGCTTGTCGGGAACCAGATTGAGGGCGCCATTGCTCGTGATGCTGTCGATCGACTCGCTCGCCAGCGGCAGCGCCTCGGCCGAGCCCTGGACCACACAGAGGTTGTCGACGCCGGCGGCAGCGGCCTCGCGCCCGAGCTTTTGGACCATCGCGGGGGTCAGGTCCAGCGCCACGACGCGCCCGCAAGGGCCTACCTCGTCCGCGGCGATCACGCTGTCCGTTCCCGAGCCGGCACCCAGGTCCAGGCAGGTGTCGCTGGCTCGAAGGGCCTGCGCGCGGAACGGGTAGCCGACGCCGGCGAACGATTGCGCCAAGGCCTCGGGCACGCGCCCGAGCGTTTCCGATGGATAGCCGAGGAGGTGGCCGGCGGCGCGTCCGACGGGGAAATGAAAGGGTGAATCCGGGGTGTCGGCGACCGCGGTGTACATACCCTTGACGGCCGACAGGATCTGCTCGCGGGAATACCCGAGTATCGCCACCATGGCCTTTCCCCGTTGCGTCCATCGCCCACGGCGCCGCGGGGCATGGCACCGAGGGACACCCGCGCGGAATCGGTCAGAACGAGTCCATCAGCCCTTGGAGCCGGCGGTGCAGGGTTTCCGGTGCCTCGACGTCGCTGGCCGCGCGGATGCGCTCGCGCAGCCGGCGCTCGAACTCGGCGCGCGTGAAGCAGTCACGACAGCGCGCCAAGTGCGCCTCGATTTGGTCGTTGACGTCTTCGTCGAGCTCGCGATCGAGAAAAGCAAAGAGCTGCTCGATCACTTCCTCGCAGGAAATGGATGTCGCGCTCATTGGCCCCCCGAATCACTGTCTGGGCCCGCCGACATGCCACCGGGGGCAATACCGGCATCCCGGGCGCGTTCCCAAAGCGCTTTCTGCAGCAGCGAGCGTCCGCGCTTCAGGCGCGACTGCACCGTCCCGAGCGGAATTCCCAGAATCTCACTGACCTCGCGATAGGTATAGCCCTCGAGCTCCACCATGACAACGATAACGCGAAAGACGTCGGGGAGGGCATCGATCGCCCGCTGGATGTCCTGTTGTAGCAGGCTGTCCAGTACGTGCTGCTCGGGGGTGCCCCACCACAGCAGGAATGGATGGTGTAATTGCTGGAAAAACGAGAACTCCGCTGAGCCGGCTTCCTGCTGCTCCGGTGAATCGAGGTCGTCTTCCAGATCCTGGCGGCAGCGCTTTCGTCGCCAACGACTGATGAAGGTGTTGTTGAGGATACGGAATAGCCAGCCCTCGATTTGGTCGGGCTGGCGCAGCGCGCCGAGCCGTGCCCAGGCGCGACCCACGGCCTCGGCGACGACGTCCTCGGCCTCGTCGGGGTCGCGCGTGAGGCGCAGGGCCGTACCGTAGAGTCGGTCGGTGAGGCGCGCGACCTCCCGCTCGAACAAGCGCCGTCGCTCGTCCGTCACCCGGGCATCGTCCGGCGTCCCGTCCGCCATGGGCGCCTCCGGCTCATCCGCGCTAGCAGCCATTCTCCGCCTGGCAACAAGGTCGTGACCACGAGCCGCCGTGTCGGCTTCTGGGCCCACTCGCCACCCGCGCGCCCCAGCCGTCGGCGTGCTCGGTCTCATGGCCGTGACGCATTCGTGGCCGAAGATGTTCCCGGCCGGTTTCGCGGTGGGCCGAGTACGAGGCTTCGGGAACAGAACGCGCATGCCGCGCGTCCTCGGCAGTAGCCGCCCCATTGCACCGGCGGCGGACGAACTTCGCCGAGGAGCTACGACCATGAACGAGGCGACGGAGACCATTCCCGAGACCACCGAATACGTGCGGTTCTGGAACGACACCTTGGCCGATAAGTTCGACCGGTTCCGCGACATACTGATGAACGGTCTCAGCTACCACAGCCGGATTCCGTTGCAGCGGCTGAGCGTTGAGCCGGGCTGGAGCGTCGTCGACGTGGGCTGCGGCTGGGGCGACACGGCGATCGAGCTTGGGCGCAAGGTAGGGCCGAGCGGTTTCGTCTTGGGCCTCGATTGCGTCGACCAGTTTCTGCAGAAGGGGCGTGACGAGGCCGCGGCCGCGGGCTTGCACAATGTCCGTTTCGAGGTCGCCGACGTCGAGCGTTACCCGTTCGAGCCGGTATTCGACCTGTGCTTTTCCCGCTTCGGGATGATGTTCTTCGAGAATCCGGTCGCGGCGATGCGCAACATCCGCCGTGCGCTCAAGCCCGGTTGCGAGCTCGTGTTCATCGTCTGGCGCAGCATCGACGACAACCCGTTCTTCGGATTGCCCAAGCAGGTCGTGCTCGATTTCCTGGCGCCGCCGGGCGACGACGCACGCAGCTGTGGACCGGGGCCGTTCTCCATGGCCGATCCCGACACGGTCACGAAGCAGCTCGAGATCGCCGGTTTCGAGGCCATCCGCTTCGAGCGCATCGACGGGCCGGTGACGGTGGGCGCCTCGCTCGACGAGGCGGTGCAATTCCAGCTCGCGCTGGGGCCCGCCGGGGAGGTCTTCCGCGAGGGCGGCGACGAGGCCGAGCGCCAGCGCGGCCGCATCGAGCAGGCGTTGCGTGAGGCGCTCGCGCCCTATCACCAGGAGACCGGCGTGGTGATGCCGTCGAGCTCCTGGACCATCACGGAGCGGCGGCCGGGCGAGTAGTCGGCCCGCTAGGGGCGGGGCGCCCGCCAACGGGAGGCACGACCATGCAACGCAAGATCGACGCATTGACGAGCGCGCTGGCGCGCTCGTGGGCGCGCGGGACCTTCGGGCTCGTGGCCGTGAGTTTGGCCGTGCTGGCCTGCTATGGGCTATTGGCACTGACCGCGCTGCTACCGCTCGTC
>CAYTWS010000075.1:0-5043 GCA_964442145.1 uncultured Ectothiorhodospiraceae bacterium
CCCGCGCGAAGGCTTCGATGAGCGTGATGAAATCCTTTTGCGGTGTGAGTCGGCCCGCAGCGAGGATTACGGGTATGCCATCGTTGCCGAGCCAAGGGTGCTCGATTGTGCGAGCCGCTCGTTCGCCGAAGTCAGGGGTCACCGTCGGATTGTGAATGACACGAATGCGGTCTTGTGGGACCCCAAAATGCGCGCTCAGGTCATCCGCGCCACTCCGTGAGTTCGCGATGATCGTATCGGCGCGAGGATAAAGCCAGCGGATCATCGCACGTTTGAGTGGCCGCCGCGCCACGTCGGACAAAGTATTGGTTACCTTGACGAAAACGGGGGTTCGAAAGCGGCCGAGTATACGCGCAAGGATCGCGACCTGCGCGGCGTGATCCTTTGCGGTTAGTACAGCGTCGGGCTTTCGATTCCGCAAGTACCGTATAAATGCGGGCACGCCGTCGCGTTTCGACCGCGTATTCAGGTCGACCGTCTGGAATGTGGGCGGCACGCGGTCCGGGTATGGTATCTCTCCGCCGCGCGGGCGCACCAATTCAGTCTCTATACCCCGATCGGCGAACTCGCGACAAAGCGTTACGAGCTTGCCCTCAATGCCGCCCCACGGTTTAAGGGGCGCCAGGATTGTAAGCCGTCCCTTCATGGCAGAATCGGCAACGATTGCCACGAGCGGAATGCGGCTCGCCGCAATCGTCCGCTGGCTCGCGATGCGAACGGGTCGAAAAACCCGCGGCGACTCGCCGTATGGCCGATCGTTTCATGCCTGTCATTGTCTTTTGACATAAGCCGCTCGGGTTGTCAGTAAGCCCTTAGAATAGGTGTCACACTCAGGGTCATTGATAGCGGGTCTTGATGAGGTGATCGGTCGCGTCCGATCTCCCTCGCCGCCCGCCAAAACCGGCCATTCAATACCACCCGACCGTGTTTGCATTACGAGACGCTCGAGCAGGCGGTATCGACCGCAAACACGTTGCTTCTCAACAGCAACGCGCCGTCTTTGTGATCGAGCGACGAAAGAACTGCCTGCGCGGCATAGTGCCATAACTCGTGTTCGCAAACGACATCAACGCCAACCTGGCGCAACCTCAGGAGGCCGTCCGCATAACCCGGAACCTATTGCGCGCGTTCCACGGCGGCATCTTTTGGCGATCGCTCAAGTCACATGGCACCACCATGCTCGTTTCACGATCGCCCACGAGATCGCTGGGAGCCGACTGGGGCGGCGCGAAGCGCTGGCCCGAGCGGGAGCGCGCCACGGGAGGTGCGCTCAGCTCGCGCGTCAGTCCCGCAGGGGCGAGGCTCGTCCGATGAGCCGAGAACGTCCGCTCGCTGTGCCATGCGCTCGCTACGGCGCAGGTTACCCTGACGGCTTCCTAGGAAACGCGCGCACGAGGTGGGTTTCGAGTGTCGCCACGGGCGACCATTCTACGGTCAAGGCGAGGCCAACTAGATAGAGCAAGTAGCAATGCCTCGAGATGCTCGATCGATCTATCGACGTTCGGGACTGCAAGCGGATACCCTGCCAACCGCAAGGCAGGGTGTTTGTCGTCAAGCCTTATCGCAGAAGCATCGGTGTAAAGTGGCAACATATTGCAATTGGTGGCGCGTCGTGCCGACCGTCGTACCATATGGGATCGCCTGGAAGGGCGGGGCATGAACGCTGCTGGTCCCCGTTACGGGCTGTTGCTGGCGACGTCCGGCCATAGCGGCGTCGACCGGGTAGTGTCCAACCTGTTGCCGGAATGGGCCGCGGCACCGGTGGAATTTGATCTCATGCGAATTCGCGGTCACGGTCCGACATTCGACACTCTGCCGGCCAACGTAACGGACCGCCAGCTCCGGTGCCGCCATCGTGATACGGCGATCCTCGGTGTTGCCGCGTATATGGGCCGCGAGCGCCCGACCACGGTGCTCACCGCCGGGCATCGGCTCAACCGGGTGGCGCTACTGGCACGTAAGCTGGCCAGGGCAGACTGCAGAATCGTGATCCGCATGGGGATGTCTCTTTCGGCCAAAGCGACCGAACTGTCGCCGCGCAGACGAGCGCGGCTGTTGCGGTCCATGCAGTACTGGTATCCGCGCGCCGACGCCGTAATTGCGCCTTCTCAAGGCGTAGCGGCGGATTTGCAGTCGCACGCCGGCGTGAGCGCCGACCGCGTCCACGTCATCCCCAATCCGATCGTGAACGCGCGGCTCCATACGCTCGCCGAGGAACCGGTATTCGATTGTTGGTTCGATCGCCCTGACGAGCCGGTGATTCTCGGCGTGGGCTCGCTGGAGCCCCGCAAGGACTTCGCAACGCTGCTTCGCGCATTCGCCGCCTTGCGTAACCGCCGGGGGCGGGGCCGCTTGGTCATACTCGGGGAGGGACCCGAGCGCGGCAAGCTCTTGCGGCTTGCCCACGACCTCGGCGTGAGCGAATTCTGCAGACTGCCCGGCCATGTGACCAACCCCTATCCGTATATGGCCCGTGCGAGCGTGTTCGCGTTGTCATCGCGTCGCGAGGGCTCCGGCGCGGGCTTGGTCGAAGCGTTGGCGGGCGGTACGCCCGCGGTGTCGACCGACTGCCCGTCGGGACCCGCGGAGACGCTGCAGGGAGGTCGCGTTGGTCCCTTGGTTCCGGTGGGTGACGCGGCGGCGCTGGCCGATGCCCTCGATGCGACCATCGCCAAGCCCCCCAAGGCGGACGAGCTGCGCGCGGCCGCTCAACCGTTCGAGGCTCGCCGGGCGGCTGCCCGCTACCTCAGCGCGATGGGCGGCGCTGCCCCGGAGGGCGGCCGATGACGGCGGTTCCCCCCGTCCGTGTCATCGGCATGCACCGCTCGGGCACGAGCCTGCTCACGCGAGTGCTGCAGCAAGCGGGCCTGTTCATGGGCCGTGGCGCCACGCGTAACGAGGAGGCGGCGTTCACCAACGCCATCAATGCCTGGGTCTTCGGCCAGGCCGCTGCTACCTGGGATCGCCCCGAGTCGATGGATTGGCTGCTCGCCGACGAGCAGCTGTGGCCGTGGCTGATCGACTACGTCGACGGCATCACGCGGGGCCCCGCGGCAGTGCGTTTCCTGGGACTGCGGCGTTGGTGGCGCTACGGGGGACTCGCCGGCGTGGCCGAGCCTTGGGGCTTCAAGGACCCGCGCAATACCTACACGCTGCCCTTGTGGCACGAGCTCTACCCCGACGCGCGCGTGATCCACATCGTGCGCCACGGCGTCGATGTCGCCGCTAGTCTGCGGGCGCGGCGCCAAGCCGTGCTCGAGGCGAACGTGGCGCGCTATCGACGCCGCCGGCATCTCTATCGCATGAGCCCGTGGGCCCCCAAGCGCCGTGGCTTCGGCCCGCAGGTCCGTTGCGGAGCGCTCGAGGGCGGTCTTGAGCTTTGGTCGCACTACGTCGCGCGCGCCCGGGCTCATACGGCGGCATGGGGCGAGCGCGCGCTGACGCTGCGCTATGAGGACTTGCTGCGTGCGCCACGCCCCGAGCTTGAGCGGGCATTGGCGTTCAGTGGCCTCACCGCTCCCGCCGGCGCCGTTGATCGAGCGGCCGAAACCGTCGACCCGGCCCGTGCCTACGCCCACCGCCGCGATGCCCAGCTCGCCGCATTTGCGCGTGCGCATGCCGATGAGCTCGCCGCGCTGGGCTACGCGCCCGAGGGCGACGGTTGAGCGGGGCCGAGGCGCCCGAGCGACCCGAGGTAGCCGTGCTCGTTTCGTACTCGGGCGACGGTGGTGTCGAGCGCATGATCAACAACCTCATCACCGGGATGCTCGAGCGCGGCTGCCGGGTCGACGTGCTAGTGCTCAAGCGTGAGGGCCAGCATTTCGCTGCACTGCCCGCGGGTGCCCGGGTCGTAGCGTTGCCCACGCGTCATGCCGCGTTGGCGCCGCCGTTCATCTGGCGCTATCTCCGCCGAACGCGACCACACGCCTTGCTGGCGGCCAAGGACCGGGCCAGCCGGGCGGCGCTGCGGGCGCGGCGCTGGAACGACGGGGCGACGCGCGTGGTAATCCGCGCCGGCAATACCTTGTCGCGCCTGCTCGATGAGCGTAGCCGGGGCTACCGCGCGCTGCGCCTGCGCGCCACGCGACGCCTGTATCCACTCGCCGACGCGATCGTTGCGGTCTCGCGCGGCGTCGCCGACGACGTCGTGGCCACCGCCGGTGTCGCGCCCGAGCGCGTGCACGTCGTGCGCAATCCCACCATTACACCGGATATCGCCGAACGGGCCGACGAGCCCACCGGCCACGCCTGGCTGGACGAGCCGGGCCCGCCCACGATCCTCGGCATCGGCCGCCTGGTCCGGCAGAAGGATTTTGCCACCCTGGTGCGCGCGTTCGCCCGGTTGCGCCTCCGACGGCGGGCCCGCCTGGTCATTCTGGGCGAAGGCCGCGAGCGGGGTGCGCTTGAGGCCCTCGCGCGCGAGGTCGACATCGCCGTTGACTTCGCGTTACCAGGCTATGTTGCCAACCCCTACGCTTGGCTGAGGCGCGCGGCCCTGTTCGCCCTGTCGTCGGCCTGGGAGGGCTCGCCCAACGCCCTCACCGAGGCCATGTATCTGGGCCGTCCCGTGGTGGCCACCGATTGCCCCAGCGGCCCCGCCGAGGTCCTCGACGGCGGCCGCATTGCGCCGCTGGTCCCGGTGGGCGACGATGCCGCGCTGGCGCAGGCGATGGCGTCGGCGTTGGATGCGCCGCCTGCGCCCGAGCGCCTGCGCGCCGCCGTCAGTGACTTCCATCCCGAGGTGAGCACGGCGCACTATTTGACCGTGCTCGGGGTCGAGCCCGACAACACCCGATGCTGATATCGCACACCCGCCAGTTCCTGTTCGTCCACGTCGCCAAGACCGGGGGCACGAGCGTGCGCGCGGCGCTGCGCCCCTACCGCTGGTCTGGGCGCTACGCGCCCGCGCTGCTGCTGACCAGCCTGATCAGCCAGATGACGCGGCCGCGCCACCGCCTCGGGGTGAAGTTCCCGCGCCACGCCAAGGCGGTCGCGGCCAAGGAGATGCTGCCCGAGCCCGTGTTCGAGGGGCTTTTCAAGTTC
>CAYTWS010000075.1:5053-7283 GCA_964442145.1 uncultured Ectothiorhodospiraceae bacterium
GCCGAGGAGATAGAGAAGGCAAAATTCATCGTGCTCGTGCGCAATCCGTGGGATCTGCATGTGAGCTCGTGGCACCATATCAGCCGCGAGTCGCCCGAGAGCATCCGCGGCATCCACTCCTTCGCTGATTTCGTGCGCTACAAGTTCAATCCCGAGCGCCCCTACGACTTCATGCTCGATATCTCGCGCGAGCTCCAGTCCGACTACATCGTCGATCTGCACGGGCGCACCATTGTCGACTTCATTGGCCACTACGAGCGCCTGCAGAGCGACTTCGACACGGTCTGCGATCGCATCGGTATCGCGCGCCGGTCGTTGCCGCACGCGCGCCGGGCCGTCGACCGCACCGATTACCGCCGCTACTATGATGACGCGACCCGCGAGCTCGTCGCGACGCACTACGCCGCCGATATCGAGCGCCTTGGTTATCGCTTCGAGTGAAGCCGCCCGTGCGCTTGCGCCGATGCCCAATAGGCCCGTGAGAGGACCCGCATGATCCCCGATCGCGAAGCGCTCGCTCATGCCCATGTGCTGCTCGTCGGCGACGTGATGCTCGATCGCTATTGGTCGGGCGGCACCCGTCGGATCTCGCCCGAGGCCCCGGTGCCCGTCGTCGACGTCGGCGATTTCCAGGCCCTGCCGGGCGGGGCCGCCAATGTCGCGCTCAACGTCGCCAGGCTGGGGGCGCAGACGACCCTGGTGGGTATGGTGGGCGCCGACGGAGGCGCCGATGCCCTGCGCGACGGCCTCACCCAGGCGGGTGTCACACACGATCTCATTGCGGTGGCCGGCTCGCCCACGATCACCAAGATGCGCGTGCTCAGCCGCAACCAACACCTCATGCGCCTCGATATCGAGGACGGCTTCGCCGCCGCCGACCACGCGCCGCTGGTCGAGCGCGTGCGCGCCCGGGTCGACGCCGCCGATGTGGTCGTCATCTCCGATTATGCCAAGGGCACGCTCGGTCCCGCGCTCGGCGCGGTCATCGACGTGGCCCGCCAAGCCGGATGCTGGGTGCTGGTCGACCCCAAGGGCGACGATTTCGAGCGCTATCGCGGCGCCCACTTGATCACCCCGAATCGGGGCGAGTTTGAGCGGGTCGTGGGCGCCACGGACGACGTTGCGCAATTGGAACGGCGGGCGCGCCACCTAGCGGGCGAGCTCGGGCTCGCGGCGCTGCTGGTCACCCGCAGCGACGAGGGGCTGAGCCTAGTGCCCGCCGACTCGTCTGGGTTGCACATACCGGCTCATCGCCGCGAGGTTTACGATGTCACCGGCGCCGGCGACACCGTGATCGGGGTCACAGCCGCTGCATTGGCCGCGGGGCTCGACATGGGCGACGCCGTGCGTTTGGCCAACCACGCGGCCGCCATCGTCGTCTCCCGGCTCGGGGCGAGCCAGGTTGGCTACGACGAGTTGCGCCTCGCGGTCGCCAGCATCGACAGCCCCGCCGAGCAGCGGGTGCTTGACGCCGACGGCCTAGTGGCCGATGCCACCGCCGCGCGTGAGCGCGGCGAGCGCGTGGTCATGACCAACGGCTGCTTCGATCTATTGCACGCTGGTCACCTGGAGGCGCTGCGTGCCATGCGCGCCTTGGGTGACCGCCTCGTGGTCGCGGTCAACGACGACGCCTCGGTGGCGCGTTTGAAAGGGGAGGGTCGACCGGTGACCCCAATCGCTGACCGCATGGCCATGCTCGCCGCCCTCGATTGCGTCGATCGTGTGGCGCCGTTCGCCGAGGACACCCCCGAGCGCTTGATCGCCCGGCTCAAGCCTGATGTGCTGGCCAAGGGCGGTGATTACGCGCCCGAGGCGATCGCCGGCTTCGACACGGTCACGGCCTACGGTGGCACCGTGCAGTGCGTGCCCTATGCCGCGGGTCGTTCCACCTCCGACTTGATCGAGCGCATCCGGGGCCTGCCCGGTTCGTCGTGAGCTCGGCTCCTCGTGGACGAGATCATTTTAGCCGAGCCAGGGCAGATCCAGCGCGGCGGCGAAGCGCTCCTTTCATACCCTGGGGCTAGGGCGACGATGTCGCTGCCCGAGTGCTCGCCAATGCGCTGGAGCATGTCGACCAGATACGTGTACGGGTTGGTCCCCTGAAACCGGCAGGTCGTGAGCAGACTCTGAAGCGTGGCGACATGGAGAATCGCATCAAATGAGCAACAGCTCGAGCTCTACGCCGATCGCACCAGCGCCCACGCGTGGTGGGCCAATCAGATGCGCCTTT
>CAYTWS010000076.1:0-7282 GCA_964442145.1 uncultured Ectothiorhodospiraceae bacterium
GCAACCACCATGCTCGTTTCACGATCGCGGAAATCTGCTCGCAGTGCCACGCGCTCGCTACGGCACAGGTTTCTCGGAAAGCCTCGTAGCACGCTATGGGAGGGTGGGGTGACCCGGGACCTGGCGGGGATCGTCGACGAGGCGCTGGCGGCCGGGCGTGTTGCGGCCGGCCGCGGCGCCGTCGCCGGCTACATCCCCGAGCTCGCCAAGGCCGATCCGCAGCATGTCGGCCTCGCCGTGGCGACCCTCGAGGGCGGGCGCTACGCTGCCGGCGAGGCCCACGTGCCGTTCACCTTCCAGTCCGTGTCGAAGGTGTTCTCGCTGGCGCTCGTGCTGCGCCGGCAAGGGGCGTGACATCCTCGATCGCATGGCCTGCGAGCCCAGCGGCGACGCCTTCCACTCCATCGTCCGCCTCGAGGCCGAGGGCGGTCGCCCGCGCAACCCCTACATCAACGCGGGCGCGATCCTGGTCAGCAGCCAGCTACCCGGTGCAACGGCCGAGGCCAAAGCCGCGTCCTTGTGCGACTTCCTTGCGACGGTCGGTGACGATCGGGCGTTCGCCATGGAGCAAGCGGTGTTCGAATCCGAGTCGGAGACGGGCTATCGCAACCGCGCACTCGCCCATTATCTGCGCCATTTCGACTACCTCGAGGAGCCCGGCCTCGCGGTTGAGACGTATTTCCGCCAGTGCTCGATCGTGCTCAACAGCGTTGATCTCGCACGAATCGGGCTGTTCCTCGCCAACGACGGGGTCGACCCGGTGACGTGCGAGCGCATCCTCGACCGCGCCAGCCACCATGCAGTCGTGTCACAGATGGCGATGTGCGGTCTCTACGACGATGTCGGGCGCTTCGCCATGGAGGTCGGCGTGCCCGCGAAGAGTGGCGTCTACGGGGCGATTCTGGCCGTGGTGCCGCGCCGCATGGCGATCGCGGCGTTCGGTCCGGCTCTGGGCGCGCGCGGCAACAGCACGGCCGCACTGGCGGCATTGCGCCACCTTGCCCGGGCGCTCGATCTGTCCGTCTACTGACGAGGTACCGCGATCGCGGGTGTGCCTACCGTCGCGCTATTGCTCGGTGACGAGCAGACTGCAACAGGTCAGCCCGCCCTCCGCTTTGGCCAGCTCGTCGGCGTCGACGGTGACGACCTTGAGCCCGGCCTGCTCGAGACGCTGCCGGGTCTGGGGGAACGCCGCGGCGAGCACGACGGTGCCGTCGAGCCAAAGCGCGTTCGCCGCGAATGGCTCTTCCGGGGCGACCTCGATCCGCTCGAATTCGCTGAATACCGCCGGGGCGACCCATGCCGGGTTGAGCAAGACGGTCGCGTCGTCGACCTGCGTGACGGCGGTCTTGAGGTGGAGGCAGCCTGAGACCGGCACGGCCTCGACGGTGTAGCCGTAAGGCGCGACGATCTCGCGGAACCGATCGATCCCGTCCTCGCTGGTGCGTTCGGTGACGCCGATGAAGATCCGCCGCCCCATGCGCAGGACATCGCCGCCCTCGAGCGTCGCCGGGGCCTCGATGTGCGCGAGCGCCCGGTAGGGCCGCAGGGCCTGCGCGACCGATTCGGTCTCGGTCCGGCGCGACGCGGTGCCGGGGCGCGTGATCACGCCGAGCTCGGGGAGCACGACGGCGGTGTCCTCGACGAACACCGAGTCCGGTAGCTCGTCGGCAGCGGCCAGCTTGCGGACGTTGCAGCCGAGTGCCTCGAGCAGCTCGCAGTAGCGCGCGTGCTGCCGCGCGGCGCGCGCGGCATCGATGGGCACGCGCTCGACATGCGTGAGCTCGGCGTCCGCGATAGCGGCCGGCACGGGTCGTGTCAGTGCAGTCGGCATGGGGCGGATCGTGCACGTCATGTGAGCCGGTTCCAAGCGTGACGCCGTCGCAATGCCAACACGTGTCCCCGTCGGGCCGGTCGGTAGGGACGACGGCGCCGGCATCATCCAGGCATCGATCTATCCCGGACGCGACGAGGGCATACCCGAATGCCGCCCCGGTCGGATCGGTTGCATGGTGGGGCATGCTGCGAGCCATCGTTCGCGGGGTCGTTGTCTACGCCCGCGATGCCAGTAGACTGGCGCGCGTATCCAACGCCACCGGACCCGACCCCATGAGCCAACAAGTCGCGGCGCTGGTGTGGCCGGCGGCGCTGTCCGTCGCCGCGATGCTGGTCGTCGTCGGGGGGCTGCTGGCCTGGTTTTGGCTCTTTGCGATCCCCGGCCAGCGTCAATCCCGTCAGGTGGGGCTGCTGCGCGAGGCGGCGCATGCGCAACGGCGCCGGCTGGAGCTGATCGACTTCCGCCTGGTGAGCGCGGCGGTCGCGCTGGCGTTGACGCTGTTCCTCTGGTGCGTGCTCTCGCCCGCGGGCTTCGCCAGCGCCGACTACATTGGCGGAACGGTGGTCTACCTGGCCGTGGGGCTGGCAGCGCTCGCTTGGCCGGCGCGGGAGTTGATCCGCTACGGCCCCGAGCGGCCACGCCTGCGCCGCGCGGTCGACGCCCAAGCACGCGCCGCCGTCCACCTGAACCTGCTCATGCGCCAGAAGTACTGGGTGTTCCACGACGTACACATAGGCGGCCATCGCATCAATCACGTGGCCATCGGGGACCGCGGCGTATTCTGCGTTGAGTCGCTGTGGCGGCGTAGCCGGGGGGCGCTGGGCTGGACGGGTCGGCAGCCGCCACCAAAGGCCGAGGTGGTTTTCGACGGTGACGAGTTGCGGTTCCCGGGCTGGAGTGAACGTGACGTGCTCGGGCGCGTCGAGCACCAGGTGCGCTCGCTCGGCCCATGGTTGGCCGCCGAGGTGGGCGAGCCCGAGGCGAGTATCCCGGTATTCGGGGCGATTGCCCTACCCGGGTGGCAGGTGACCTCCACCGATTGGAAACGGTTGCTGGTGTTCAACCCGTCCACCCCCAAAATGCTCGTCGAGGGTGCAGCCACGAGCCGCCGCCTCGATCCGACGACCAAACAAGCGCTGCTCGATGCGCTCAAGCGCGGGCAAAAGGAGATCACGCAGGTGGGCGTACGCTATTGAGCCCGGGGCTTGGGGGCGAAGTAACCCAGCATCCGCACCGGTGCGGTCCCGGAGGGCAAGCGAGCCCCGCCGTGCCGCGATGACACCATGGCGGCCGGCCGCAGCCCGAACGACTCGACCCATCGCCGGCCGGCGAGCGTCGGCGCGCGCATCGCCGAGACCCGCCGATGCGGGCTGCCCGAGCGCGTGCTGCCGCGCATGCCGTTGCACACGCGAGTAGGTGGCGGGGTTTCGGACGACCTCCCGGGGCCGCGTCAGGACGCGGCTGGGTTGTCCCAGTGGATGGTGACCTCGCGCTTGCCCCATTCGCGGGCACGCTCGACATCCTTGCCCATGAAGATATCGATCTTCTTCCGCCAGCGCTTGTTCATCTTGTCGCGCACGATGTAGGTGCCCTCGAGGCCCTCGATGCGCACCTCGGTCTCGTGGTCGAGGCCTTCGTCGATGAGATCGCGCGAGACCGCAATCGCCTTCATGCCGGGCTCGAGCTGATCGCCCCACGCCGCCAGGCCGATGTTGCCCTGTTTGGTCTCGGACTCGCGCAGGGTGTAGGCGGTCGCGGTCACCTCCATCGAGCGCGAGCCCGTCTCCGGGCCGCAGCCCAGCAGGGCGATCGCGAGGCCAAAGGCAGCGAAACAGGCGTAGCGAGGCGCCATGGGGAAAGGCCGGTGAGGCGAGGATCCTTCTAGTAGAATAGCAGATCGGGCGCGACGCGCAGCGTCGGCTCCACGGGAACGCCGGGCCCGGCTACACCGTCCAACCCCGAGCCATGCTTGAGGACCTGCGTCTATGCGTTGTCGACCTCGCCTCCCATTCGATCGGTCGGCGTCCCGCCGAGGCCGCAGTGTGCGGCGCACGTTGGCCCTCACCACGTGGGTGCTGGTCGCGCCGGCGGGGGCCGGCGACGTCGCTGCCCTTGCCGACCGGATCGCGGGGCGTTTCGATACCATCGAGCACGTCTCGCCGGCGACCTTGGCGCAATGGCGGGCCGGCCCGCGCGATCTCATCGTCCTCGACGTACGCAGCGCCGACGAGTACGCCGTGGGCCACATCCCGGGTGCGGTGCGGATCCCGCCGGGCGCGCCCGCGGCCGAGGTCATGGCGCGCATCGAAGGCCCCATCACTGGCTCGACCGTGGTGGCGTACTGCTCGGTCGGCCAGCGCAGCTCGCTGTTGGCGACCGAGGTAGGCCCACAGCTGCGCCGCGCCGGCGCCGAGCGCATGGTCAATCTACGCGGCGGTGCGTTCGCCTGGCACGACCAAAAGCGCCCGCTCGTCGACGCCGATGGGCCCACTGAGTGGATCCATCCCTACGACAGTGAATGGGCCCGCTACCTCGAGCGTGGCGAGCGGGCCACCTACGCGCCCCGCGACTGAGTGCGCCGCCGGCCGGACATCGGTCACGGTACCGTCTCGCCGGTGGCGGCCTCGCGGCGCTGGAAACGCGTCAGCAGCGGCTTGACGCTGAAGCCGTGCAGCAGGATCGAAAGGGCGACGACGATCAGGGTGATCTCGAGCAGCTCCAGCGCGAGCGCCTCGGGCACGCCGTGCTCGATGGCGTACATCAGGTAATACAGCGAGCCGATCCCGCGCACGCCGAACCAGGCGGTCATGGTCCGGAAGCGGTAGGCGGTGCGGGTGCCCAGCGATACCAGGAACACACCCAGCGGGCGCGCCACCAGGAACAGAAACAGCGCCGTCGCCACCGCGGGCCAGCTCCATGAGCTAACGAACAGCGTCCCGCCGAGCAGCAGGATCAACACGACCTCGGAGAGGCGCTCGAGCTGCTCGTTGAACACGAGCGAGCTGTCGGTGACACCGTTCGTCGTCTCGGGCTCGGGCTGCGCCGATGTCTCGTCCTCGGTCTGGAGGCGCTTGCTGTCGCCCGGGCGCCCGGTGAGCGCGAGCTCGCGCTGGCGCAGCGCCACCGCCGCGAAGAACACCGCGAGGAAGCCCCAGGCCCCGATGAACAGGCTCAAGCCGTAGACCGCGCCGATCAGCCCGAGACCGATGAAGTCGTGCAGCAGGCCGTGGCCTCGGCCCGAGCGGTAGATGTGCGCGACCACGTGCGCGACGATCGTGCCCATCACCACGCCCAGCGCGATCCCGGCGGCGGTCGCCCAAAGCACGTCGACCGCGGCCCATTCCCAGCCCCAGGCACCGAGCTCGTGCAGGCCCAGCAGCCCCATGCCGAGCATGACGACGGGGAACGCCGCACCATCGTTCATGCCCGCCTCGCAAGTCAGGCCGAAGCGCAAGCGATCGCGATCACCCGGGTGGCGTACCTGTACCTCGGTCGCGAGCACGGGATCGGTCGGTGCCAGGATGCCGCCCAGCAGCACGGCCCCGCCGAGGGGTAGGCCAATGACGTAGTAGCCGAAAGCGGTGATCACCGCCGCGGTCACGGCCATGGCGACGAACGCCAGCATGATCGGGGTGCGCCAACGCGCCAGCGTGACCGGTACCGGCATCTTCATGCCTGCGGTGAAAAGCGAGAGCAGGACCGCGAGCTCGGTGAGGAGCTCGAGCACGCGCGATTGCTCGAGCGGATTGAAGTGGAACGCGTTGAGCACGGTGGGCCCGACCACGAGGCCGACGGCGAGATAGATGATCGCGGTCGTCACGGGCAGCCTGCGGATCATGCCCGCGGTTAGTCCGAGCGCGAGCAATAAGGCACCGGCCAGCAGAAACCACGTCGCAGTCGACATCGCAATCGCTCCGGGTCGTTGTGGATGGGGGCGTCACGCCGCGCGGCACTGTGCAGGCCGACCATGGCCGTGTCCTGTCAGCGCCCTTACGAGGCGTTCACCCGAGGCCGGTCATGCGATCGCGGGGCCCGCCCACACGCTCCCGTGGCGCGCTCGGGGAGCGGGAACAATGGGTAATGTCATGGCATCGAATGTGCTATGTAGAGCGTGTGTGGGTCACGATGATCGGCCCACCCGTGGGCCGCGGGGAGGTCGGCGGGCGCAGGCATCGATCCGGGAGGGCGGTTGTGATGGCGGCCGATTCCACCCTGGAGACCGTACTGGCGAAGGCACCATCGGGCACGCGCGTGCTGGCCGAGACAGTGGCGACCTGCGCTCTGTCCGAGTTCCGGGCCAAGTGGCCCGACGACGCTGACGCGATGGCCGCCGTGGTGTGCGGCCGTTGGATCCGCACCAGCCTGCGCGTGCACCACAAACGCTTGTCCGACCGGCAAGCGAGTGCGATCGATCGACTCATCAACGATTGCTACATGAGGCTCTCCGACGAGCAGCTCGCCGCCACCGAGCGCATGTACGCCGAGGTCGACAAGCAGTCGTAGCGCCGGTGCCGGCGCCGCCGCATCGCCGAAGCGAGGAGCGCTAGCCGCCAGTCCGCTCGCTGTGCCATGCGCTCGCTTGGGCGCAGGTTACTCGCACGGCCTCCGAGTGCGCACGCCTCCCCCGGTCGAGCCGCTGTAGCGCCCGGCCGCGCCGCTGGTGTTCGTCGTTTTATGGAGCACCGGGCCGGTTGCGACCCGGATCGGCGTCGATGACGTAGCGGGCCTCGATCTATTGGCCTGGCGCTTCGCTGCCCTTGCTGACCGGACTGCAGCCCGTCGCCGCCGCGGTGTGTGCCCGCTGGCTCTTGGGCGAGCGCTTGGGTCGGGTCGCACTCCTGGGCATGGCACTGGCGGCCGCCGGCCTGGTGCTCTATGCGGGCCATCGGGTGTCCGCGGCCGATCTCGCCGCGGCGCCGCTGGCGCTGCACGTGGTCGGCGTGATCGGGATCGGTGCCGGTCTGGTCTACCAGCGCCGTTTCTGCAACGGGGTCGCCCTGACCGACAACCTGGCGGTGCAGTACATCGCGGGTGCCCTCGCGGTCGCCTTGTTGATCTCGGTGGTGCCCAGCGCCCCGAGCGACTGGACCCCCGAGGCCCTCGGGTCGCTGGTCTGGCTGGTTGCGGTGCTCTCGGTGGGTGCCACCGCGCTCCTGTTGGTGCTGTCGGGTCGGGGCCAGGTCGCGAGCACCGCGAGCCTGTTTTTCCTGATGCCGCCGACCACGGCCGTGATGGCGGCGCTGGTGCTCGGCGAGCGGGTCACGCCCACGGCCGTTACCGGCCTGGTCGTGACCAGTGCGGGTGTCGCCATCGTGATGCACGGCCACCGCATCGCTCGGCGTCTGCGCCCGGGCTGGTGACGCGGCCGCCAGAGCGGCGGCTGCGCCCGACTCGATTGGCGGCGAGCCTCGCCCCGGCGGCGCCGACGCGTGGACCGGGCGCGCC
>CAYTWS010000077.1:0-7269 GCA_964442145.1 uncultured Ectothiorhodospiraceae bacterium
GGCGACGGCGAGCTCGAGCTCAGCTCGCTCGCCCTGGGAACGGACAATGTTGACTATGTCGCGGACAAGGAGCGTGGCCGCGTCTACGTCCTCGACCGCGAGCGAGGTGCGCTGGTCGAAGGCTTCGGCACGCGCGGCAGCGGCTCGGGCCAGTTCGACGAGATCTCGGCGCTGGCCGGGCTGAGCGGCGCCCGAGTGGCGGTCGGCGATAGCGGCAACGGCAAGATCGAGGTCTACCGCGTCGGCGTCTCGGGGCAACCATCCGAACGCGTGTGGCTGCCGTGGGTCGAGCGAGCGCAGGACGACGTCTCGCCGTGCCGGCGCGGCCCCCGCGTCGGTGGCGATGCCTTCCTTTGTCTGCTGCCCGACGAGGGCGCGGTTGCCCTGCGCAACGCCGCCGGCGAGGAGCGCCAGCGCTACAGCAGCGCGGAGATGGACGACCTGCGCACCGCCGCGGCCGACGAGCAAACGGTGGCGGTCCTCCACGGCGAGCATCTGTCGCTGTTCCAGCGCAGCGGCGAGCGCATCGCGACCATCGGTGGCTACGGCGATGGCAAGGGCGAGTTCAAGGAGCCGGTGGACGTGGCCCTGGGCGACGATCGCGTCTATGTCGTCGATGAGTCACTCGGGAGCATCCAGGTCTTCAGCCGCGACGGCGTCTTCCTGCGCGCGATTCGCGACGATCAATTCGGCGACGACCGGATCGACGATCCGGTCGCCGTCGTCGCCGACGATCAAGGCACGGTCTACGTGGGCGACGCGGGGCGGGCCGACGTTGCCGTATTCAACGCTGACGGTGAGTTCCTCTACCGCCTGCCCGGCAGCGACGGCGAGACCGGCGTGCGCTTCACCGATGTGCGCGATCTCGCCATGGACGATGACGGCCAGCTCTACGTGCTGGGCGGCATCGAGGGTGCCGAGGCACGTATCACCGTGTTCAATGGGCCTCGGGTGGTTTTCGGTTTCGGCTCGGACCGGGGCGGCGAGGGCGCGCTCGAGAGCCCGCGGCGCATCAGCGTCGGTGCTTGGCCGGGCACGAGTGTGCACGTCGAGGGCGAAGATGGCACGACCACGCTGCGCTACGTCCAGGCGCCGGGCCGTGTCACCGGTGTGCGTGTGGTTGGCGATCGCGAGCGCGTGCGCTTGCGCTGGTCCCCCGTCGCCGGGGCGTTCGTGACGCACTACCGGGTGTATGCGGCTCCGCTGGAAGGGGGGGAGTTCCTGCAGATCGACGAGACCGAAACGCCTAAGGCGGCGTTCGACCGCCGCGATGACCTGGCCCGGCGCTATCGCGTAGCGGCGGTCAGCGGCTTCGACCGCGAGGGCCCGCGTTCACCCATCGCTCGCGATCGCTTCGGCATGGCACTACGGGCGCTGGAGGCGGGTGACGCCGGGCGCGGGGAGCGCCTACTGCGGACACTCCATAGTGAGCGCCCCGACGATCCGGCGGCGATCGAGGCGCTCGGGCGCGCCCTGCTGGCCCAGGGTGAGGCCGGCGAGGCGGCCGAGCGATTCGAGCGCTGGGTCGAGGTCGCCGCCGACCCGGACGAGGCCCGGCGCCTGCGGGTGGCGGCCCTGCTCGACGCCGAGGCCTACGCCCAGGCCCACACGGCGGCGCGCGCGGCGATCGAGTCGGGTGCGGCCGACAATGCAACCCTGCTGCGCTGCGCCCAGGCGGCGATGGCCCTGCAAGACGCCATCGGCGCGATCGAATGCCTCGATCCGCTACCCGAGGACGCGGAGGCCTGGGCTGAAGGTGCGTTCTATCTCGCGCGCGCCCGCGTCGCGCTGGGCTTGCCCGAGGCGGCCATGGCAGCGGTGGATCGCGCGGTAACCGCCGCCGGCAACACGCCGCGTGCCCATGCGCGCGCGGCGGCGATCCTCCGCGATCTGCAGCGCAACGACGCCGCGCTGCGCCACTATCGCCAAGCCGTCGACGGGGGCGTCGACGATCCCGCGGTGTACTTGGGCTACGCCCGCACGGCGCTGGCACTGGAACGCTACGACCAGGTCAACAACATCGCCTCGAGGCTGGTGAGCAACTCGGCGACCGAGCCCGAGGGGCGCTATCTGCGCGGTCTCGTCGCCTACGAGCAGGGCGAGCACAGCCGCGCTTTGGTCGAGCTGCGCCGGGCCACCCGGGCGCGCGATGGGTTCGTCGATGCCTGGTTGGCGCTGGCCGACACCTACGCGGCGATGCAACGCTCCGACGACCGCGGCGAGGCGCTGCAGTCCGCATGGGCCGCCGATGCCCACTCGTTCGAGGCCGCGGTGCGGTTTGGGCGGCTGCTGCGCGAACGCGGGGACTATGGCGCATCGATCGAGCCGTTGCGCGCGGCCCACCAGCGGCGCCCCGAGGCGGTCGATGTCGCCTTGGATCTCGCCGACAGCCTGCTCCGGGCGGAGCGATTGCAGCAGGCGCGCGATGTGGCCGAGAAGGCCATCGACCGTACGAGCGACACGGAGACGGCAAACGACGCCCGGGTGTTGCTGGCCGAGGTCAATCGGCGCTTGGGGCGCACGGCCCGCGCGACCGAGCTCGTGCGAACGGTCATGGACAGCCGGCCCGACGACGCCGGCTTGTACACCAAGCTGGGCCGGATCTATCTCGACAGCAACGTCTACGATCGCGCCGAGCAGGCGCTCGACAAGGCCCGGACATTGGCGCCCAAGAACGCGCAGGTCCATCGTTTGCTCGGCGACCTCTATCTGGCCCAACGCGTCTTCGACGAGGCGATCAGCGCCTACGAGCGCGCCGTCGATCTCGAGCCCAGCAGCCGCAACCGGTCGGCACTGGAGACCGCGTTCGCCGAGAAAGAGCGCGCCCGCGAGTTCGACGGCAATCGGCCGCAAGTGGTGCTGCGCAAGCTCCAACTCGAGCCCGTGTTCGCCGCGGCCTACAAGAAATACGCCGACGAGGCGTTCGGATCCGTGATCGTCGAGAACGTGGGGCAGAGTGACTACAGCGATCTCAAGCTGACGTTCCGCGTGAAAGGCTATATGGACTTCGCCACGCAGCACGAGATCGATACCCTCGCCGCGGGCGAGAAGAAGCGGGTCGAGCTCAGCGCCTCGTTCAACAACAAGATGCTGCAGATCGACGAGGATACGGGGCTGCAATCGGAGGTCGCGCTCGAATACACCACGGCTGGCGAGGCCGATTCGATCCGCTTGACGCAACCGCTCACCGTCTACGGCAAGAACTCCATCCTATGGGGCCGTGAGGGCATGGTCGGTGCGTTCGTTACCCCGCGCGATGACACCGTGCGCGATTTCGTGCGACGGGTGGTCAACGAGTACCGACCGGAGCCCGGCCCGCTCAACGAGCCCGTGGTCACGGCGATGACTCTCTACGATGCGCTGTCGGCGCACGGCATGGAATACGTCGTCGACCCCAACAGCCCGTTCGCCGAGGTCGAGGACGACAGGATCGACTACGTGCAATACCCGCGCGAGAGCCTGCGCCTGAAGACGGGCGATTGCGACGATCTGTCGGTGCTGCTCTCGGCGGCCCTGCAGAATCTCGGCATCGAGACGGCCATGGTCGAGATCCCGGGGCATTTGTTCATGATGTTCAACACGGGCCTCGCGGCCGACGAGCGCGATCGTATTAGCGCCGATCCCGGCTTGACGGTGGTCCGCGATGGCGAGGTCTGGGTTCCCCTCGAGGCCACGTTGATCAGCGAGTCGTTCGCCGACGCCTGGGCCGAGGGTGCGGCCAAATACAGCGAGCACAGCGGTAAGGACCAGCTCGAAGTAGTGACGCTCGAGCAGGCGTGGCAGGCATACGAGCCGGTCACTCTGGGATCGACGGCGGAACGGGTCGAAATCCCGAGCGCCGAGCGCGTCGGGCCGCTGGTCGAGCGCGATCGTGAGCTCTTACTCGAGAAGAGCATCCGGCGCTTGACGCGGCCCTACCGGGCGATGCTCGCGGCAGACCCGGCGAACCGCAAAGCGCGCCTCCAGATCGCGATCCTGCAAGGGCGTTACGGCCTGTACGAAGAGGCTTTGGCCGGCTTCGCCGAGATCCTGGCCGAGCATCCCGGCGACAGTGCCGCGCTCAACAATCGGGCCAATGTCTTCTTTAAGCAAGGCAAGATCGACCAAGCGATCGAGGCGTATGCCCAGGCCGAGACCCAGGCGCCCAACGACGCGGGTATCAAAGTCAATCTGGCCCGGGCCTACTACCAGCGTGGCGACCTCGAGAGCGCGCGCGAGAAACTGGCCGAGGCCGAGCGGATCGATTCCGAAGTGGCGGAGCGCAACGAGCGCCTCAAGAATCTGTTGTCGAAATAACACCGTCTCGCCGTGATGCGACGTGGTCGACAGCGTGGCGGCAGCGTGGGCGCTAGTCTAGTGTGGGTGGCGAGGCCGATGACGCAACAGCCGATGCAAGGGGGCAATCATGAAGGCAGGGCGCAAGACGATGCAGGGGAGTGCCGCGCTCGCGCTGGTGCTGGCAGTGGCCGGCTCGCCGCAGGCCGCCGAAGACGACCAAGTCGGCGTAGTGGAAAAGGAGCGCGGCGCGGTCGAGAGCTTCTTCTACGAGGTGTGGTCGACCGTGCGCTCGATGAGCCCGACGGCGCGCGAGTCGCGCACGCCCGAGGGCGTGACGGTCACTGCGGGTCTGCGCGGTGCCGAGGGCGAGAGTAAAGCCATGGCGCCGTACTGGAAGGGCGATCTCACCGACGACCCCGCGTTTCGCCAAGAGGTGGCGGCCTACCAGAAGGCCTTGGAGAAGGGCCGAGACGGCCAGCCGCAGGCGTTGGAGCGGTTCATAGCCGAATACGGCGACGGCGAGTTGGCAGCGAATGCGCGTTTCGCCCTGGGCGTCGCGCATGCGCAAGCGGGTAATCCGGCCGATGCCCGCGAGGTCCTCGGGACGTTCCGTGAGCAATACGCCGAGCACCCACTGCGCGATGAGGCCCAGCGCGTGCTCGACCGGTTGGACGGCTGAGCCACCAGCGCGTCCGGCACGCTCCGGCGGCGTGCGCCTACCGAGACGCGCCGAAATCGGCTACCGTCGCCCCGCCCGCATCGCCTCCGCGCTGGCGCGCTCCGGCGACGCGGGCCTACGGATTCGCCAGACCCGTGACCAACGGGGGAGGCCGGCGTTGGCGTGAGCCAATGCCGGGGCAGCGTGGGACGATGGCGCGGGGCTCGACCGGCACGGCGCCGGCATCACCGCCGCGCTCCGGCGACGCGGGCCTACGGATTCGGCAGACCCGTGACCGACGAGGTAGGCCCGCGTTGGCGTGAGCCAATGCGGGCGCCCCCCTGATCATGGCCTCGGGAGCGGCGGCACGCGCCGCCGGTCATGCACCTGCGTCACCGCTTGGTTAGCGATTTCATGAGCACCCTCGCAGCACCGCCGTCGTCGATGCGGCGAGCCGGGGTCGCGCGACGGTCGCCTCAGGCGCTCGCGTGCCCCATGCCGGTGTCGGTCTCGGCTTCCGGGTCGTAGGCTAGGTTGGGCCCGAGCCAGTGCTCGGCCTGGGCCATCGACCAGCCCTTGCGTGCGGCATAGTCGATGACCTGATCGCGCCCGATGGCCCCGAGCCCGAAGTACGTCGCCTCCGGATGGGCCATGTAGAAGCCGCTCACTGAGGCGGCCGGGTCCATCGCATAATGCTCGGTCAGGCGCACGCCCGCGTTGTTCTCGGCATCGAGTAGCTGCCAGATCAAGGCCTTCTCGGTGTGCTCGGGGCACGCCGGGTAGCCAGGGGCGGGCCGGATGCCGCGGTAGCGCTCGGCGATGAGGTCGGTATTGTCGAGATTCTCGTCCGGGGCGTAGCCCCAAAGCTCGCAGCGCACGCGCCGATGCAGGTACTCGGCGAAGGCCTCGGCCAGGCGGTCCGCCAGCGACTCGACCAGGATGGCGCCGTAGTCGTCGTCGTCGGCGCGCATCTCGGCGACCAGCTCGGCCGTGCCGTCGCCCGCGGTGACCGCGAAAGCGCCCACCCAGTCGGCTACAGCGCTGGTCGCCGGGGCGATGTAATCGGCGAGACAGAGGTTGTGCTTGTCGTCGGGCTTGGCGGTCTGCTGGCGCAGGAAGTGCAACCGCATGCGCTCGCGGCGGCGGTCCTCGTCGGCGAATACGATCACATCGTCGCCCGCGGCTGCAGCGGGGAACAGCCCGGCCACGCCCTTCGGGGCGATGCGTTCGTCCGCCGCCATGCGCTCGAGCATGGCTTCGGCGTCGTCGAGCAGCTCACGCGCGACGGCGCCTTTATCCGCATCGTCCAACACCTTCGGGTAGCGCGCCTTGATCTGCCAGGCGTGCAGGAAGGGCGTCCAGTCGATGTAGTCGCGTAATGTCGCGATGCCGACGTCGTCGACGACGGTGACCCCAAGCTGGGCCGGTGCCGGCGGCGGCGCCGCGGTCGGATCCCAGGCAAAGCCGTTCGCCCGGGCCGTCTCGAGATCGATCAGGCGCCGGCGCGACTCGCGCCCCTCGTGGCGCTCGCACAGGCGCTGGTGGTGCTCGGCGATCTCCGCCTCGAACGCGGGCCGCTGCTGTGGGTCGAGCAGGCGGGCCACGGTGCCGACCGCACGTGAGGCGTCCTTGACCTGGGTGACGGTGCCAGCGTAGGCGGGCGCGATGCGCAGCGCGGTGTGCTTGGGCGAGGTCGTGGCGCCGCCGATGAGCAGGGGCAGATCCATGCCGCGGCGGTGCATGTTCTGGGCAACGTTGACCATCTCGTCGAGCGAGGGCGTGATCAGGCCGGACAGGCCCACGATATCCACCTGCTCCTCGATCGCCGTGTCGAGGATCTTGTCACCGGGGACCATGACACCGAGATCGATGACCTCGTAGTTGTTGCACTGGAGGATGACGCCGACGATGTTCTTGCCGATATCGTGGACGTCGCCCTTGACGGTCGCGAGCAGCACACGCCCCTGCGGCCGATCGCCCTCGCGCTTGTCCGCCTCGATGTAGGGGATGAGGTAAGCGACGGCCTTCTTCATCACGCGCGCCGATTTCACCACCTGAGGCAGGAACATCTTGCCCTCGCCGAAGAGGTCGCCCACGACGTTCATGCCGTCCATCAGCGGGCCCTCGATGACCTCGAGCGGGCGCTCGGCGCGCTGGCGCGCCTCCTCGACGTCGTCGTCGACGTGCTCGACGATGCCGTGGACCAGCGCATGCTCGAGGCGCTTCTCGACGGGCTCCTCGCGCCAGGCGGGGGCGACCTCGTGGCGCTCGCCGCTGGCGCGGTAGTCCTCGGCGATCTCGAGCAGGCGCTCGGTGGCGTCGTCGCGGCGGTT
>CAYTWS010000078.1:0-7236 GCA_964442145.1 uncultured Ectothiorhodospiraceae bacterium
TTTGGCACGGGCCGAGCTCCCGTTCGGCACACTGCTCGAGCTAGAGCTGTCCGCGATGCAGGCGGAAGGCCGCGGCGAGGTGATCTCGACCCCGCGGGTGATCACGTCGAATCAGAAGGAGGCCAGCATTCAACAGGGTACCCAGATCCCGTACCAGGAGGCCGCCTCCTCCGGCGCAACCAGCGTCTCGTTCGAGGAGGCCGTGCTCGAGCTCAACGTCACGCCCCAAATCACGCCCGACGAGCGGGTTATCATGGATCTTGAGGTCAAAAAGGACGAAGTCGGCCAAGTGTTCCAGGGCGTGCCCTCGATCGACACCCAGGAGGTCCAGACGCAGGTCCTCGTCGACAACGGTGAGACGGTTGTGCTGGGGGGAATCTACGAGAGGACGCAGCGCGAGGACGTCCAGCGCATCCCCTTCTTCGGGGACCTGCCCGTGGTGGGTACGCTGTTCCGCAATACGCGGACGGAGAACAACAAGAGCGAGCTCCTGATCTTCGTGACACCGCAGATCGTCAAGGGTGGCACGGGGATTCAACAGTAGCGCCGGCGCAGCCTCCGGGATGACGCGGGTGTTCTTGGTGGGCCCGATGGCGGCGGGCAAGACCACGACGGGGCGGCAGCTGGCGGCACAGCTGGGCACCCCGTTCGTGGACTCCGATCAGGAGATCGAGCGCCGTTGCGGCGTCGACGTCCCCACCATATTCGATTTCGAAGGCGAGGCGGGCTTCCGCGCGCGCGAGACGGCGATTCTGGACGAGCTCACCCAGTGGTGCGAGATCGTGCTCGCCACGGGTGGTGGGGCCGTGTTGGACGCGGGCAATCGGCGCAACCTGCGCGAGCGTGGATTCGTGGTCTACCTCTGGGTCTCGGTCGACGAGCAACTGCGGCGCACCGAGCGCGATCGTAGCCGGCCGCTGCTCGAGGTCGACGATCGCCGCAGCCGGCTCGAGCGCCTCCAGCACGAACGCGACCCCCTTTACCGAGAGGTCGCCGACTGCATCGTGACGACGACCGGCGGCCAGCGCACCCGTGTGCTCGCCCAGATCCGCCAGCACCTCGCCGAAGGACAGTCATGAGCCGATCCATCGAAGGACTGGCGACTACGGCGCCCGAGGGCCGCGCCTCGGTCGGGGTCGCGCTCGCCGGGCGCAGCTACCCGATCGAGATCGGCGCCGGGATCGCGGGCGGGTACGCGACATGGGACCGGCTGGTGCCCGGCGGGTCGGCCCTGATCGTCACCAACGAGACGGTGGGCCCGCTGCACGGGCAAGGGCTACGCGCGGCGCTGCCATCGGTTCGCGTGGGTGAGTGTGTCCTACCCGACGGCGAGCGCTACAAATCCCTGACGACCCTCGAGCGCATCTACGATGCGGCGCTCGATCACGGCTGCGATCGGGACGCGACGATTATCGCGCTCGGCGGCGGCGTCGTCGGCGACATCGCCGGTTTCGCTGCGGCCACCTACATGCGCGGGATCCATTTGGTGCAAGTCCCCACGACCTTGCTGGCCCAGGTCGACGCATCGGTGGGGGGCAAAACGGGCGTGAACCACCCCCGCGGCAAGAACATGATCGGGGCGTTCTACCAGCCGCGCGCTGTGGTCGCGGATACGGCCCTGCTCGACACCCTGCCGGAGCGCGAGTTCCGTGCGGGCATCGCCGAGATCATCAAATACGGGCTGCTCGGGGATCGCCCCTTTTTCGAGTGGCTCGAGGCGCAGATGGCGGCGCTGTGCGCTCGCGATCGGCGTACGGTGATCGCGGCAATCGAGCGATCGTGCCAGCACAAGGCGACGATCGTGGCCGATGACGAGCGGGAGGCCGACCGGCGGGCCTTGTTGAATCTGGGCCACACCTTTGCCCACGCGATCGAGGCGGGTGTCGGCTATGAGGGCTGGCTCCACGGCGAGGCCGTGGCTGTTGGGCTTTGCCTCGCCGCCGACCTATCGGCTCGCCTCGGGCTACTCGAGTCGGACGCAGTCGACCGGGTGGTGGCCCTCGTCGCTACGGCCGGGCTACCCACGGCACCGCCGCGGATCGGGCGTGAGCACATGAAAGCGCTGATGGCACACGACAAGAAAAGCCGCGCGGGCCACATCCGCTTCATCCTGCTCGACGGCGTGGGTCGTGCGCGCATCGTTTCCGATGTGCCCGAGGAGGCGCTCGATGCAACCTTGGCGCCGGCCGAGGCAAGCGACCGGTCCGTGTAATGTCGATTATCGGGCGCGCGGGCACGGCCTTACGCCGTGTCTTACCGGGCAAGGATGGACCCGCCGACGGCAGCGAGGTCACGGACATGGGCCCGACGCGGACGATCGGCGCCCGTGCAAGCTGGATGTTGGGCCTGGAGCGCCAGCCCTTCCGTGACAATGCGGCCCCGGACGAGCTGTTCCGCGACGACGCCATCGCCATGCAGCTCAATGCCCTCGCCGAGCAGCTTCGAAGCGGCGGTATGCTGCCGATCCTGCGCGGCGAGGCGGGTAGCGGCAAGACGTCGCTGTTGATCCAGCTGATGGCCCGTACCGGCGACGAGTTTCACTACTTTGTGGTCCGCGGTAACGCGCACATAACCGCCGAACGGGTGGTCGTCGACATGCTGCGCGTCCTGATTCGCCCTGTGCCCGACGATACCGGCGAGTGCTTCCGTGAGCTCGTGCGCCAGCTTCGCAGCGTTGTCGCGGACGAGCGCCCGGGGGTTCTGGTAGTCGACGATGCGGACGCGGTGCGCGAGCGCGAGCTCGACCGCCTTCTCACCGTCCACGACAAGCTGCGCGGCGCACTCGGCGGGCGTTTCCGGCTCCTGCTAGCGGCGGACCCCGCGATTGAGCCCCGCTTATCGAACCTCCATAGTGAGCAGCTCGACAGTGGCCAAGTATTCACGAGCAATGTCCGCCCCCTCAGCCGCAACCGGATCCCGGCCTATTTGGCGCATCGGTTGGCCATGGCCGGCTATTCGGGCGAGCTCCCGATCGAGGAGGCGACCGTCGACGAGCTCGCCAGCACGGACGCAGCGCTGCCACGCGAGGTCGAGCAAGGCGCCGCCGCGGCCATCAATGCACGTTGGCCCGATTAGCGCGCGGCGTCCCCAGCGAGCGGCACACATCCGGACACTCGCCACCCGCTCGGCAAGCGGCAGGTAGGTCGTGGCGGGGCGCATCCCCTCGAACTTCATCGACGATCTGCTGGCGCGGGTCGACATCGTCGACGTCGTCGATGCGCGTGTCCCATTGCGCAAACAGGGCAGCGACTGGGTTGCGTGTTGCCCGTTCCACGACGAAAAGACGCCGTCGTTCACGGTGACGCCGAGCAAGCAGCTCTACTACTGCTTCGGTTGCGGCGCCGGCGGATCCGCCCTCGGGTTCGTGATGGCCTACGACAACCTCGACTTCGTCGAGGCGGTCGAGACCCTGGCCGAATCGGTCGGGATGGAAGTGCCCCGCGAGGGCGGGCGGGATCGGACCGGGCCGTCGCTGGAGCCGATTTTCGAGGCCCTGGCCTGCGCCGAACGCTTCTATCGGCGCGAGCTCACCCGAAACGAGACGGCGGTCAACTACCTCAAGGCCCGGGGGATCTCGGGGCGAACGGCGGCCCGCTTCGGGCTGGGATACGCGCCCGCGCAATGGCGCGCCCTGCTCGAGCGCAGCGATTGCGGCGACGCCGAGACCTTGCGCCGCGCAGGCCTGGCCAATCAGCACGAGGGCAGCGGTCGCTGTTACGACCGCTTACGCGAGCGCGTGGTTTTCCCGATCCGCGACCGGCGCGGGCGCCCCATCGCCTTCGGTGGCCGAGTGCTCGGCGAGGCCAAACCGAAATATCTGAATACGCCGGAGAGCCCTGTCTTCCACAAAAGCCGGGAGCTCTACGGCTTATACGAAGCACGGCGCCACAATCGCCATATGGCCCAAGTCCTCGTCGTCGAAGGCTACATGGATGTCGTGCGTCTGGCCGAGCATGGGATCGGCTACGCCGTAGCCACGCTGGGTACCGCGGCCAGCCAAACGCACATCGAGCGCTTGTTCGCGGTCACCGGCGAGATCGTATTCTGCTTCGATGGCGATGCCGCGGGCGAGCAGGCTGCATGGCGGGCGCTGACGAATACGCTACCGACGCTCACCGACGGCCGCGAAGCGCGGTTTCTGTTCTTGCCCGAGGGCGAGGACCCGGACAGCTTGGTCGCGGCGGAAGGCCAAGCCGCATTCGAGCAGCGGGTGGTCCGCGCGACCCCCCTCGCCGACTATTTGATCCAAGGCGTTCGCGCCGACGTCGACACTACCTCAATCGGTGGCCGGGCGCGAATCGCCGAACGCGCGCGCCCGCTGCTCCAGACCATGCCGCGTGGGGTGTATCACGACCTGCTCATCGATCGGCTTGCGGGGGAGATCGGCACCAGCGGCGAGCGCTTGCGCCAGGATCTCGCCGGTACGAGCCCGGAACGCACACCGGCGCGCGCACGCGAGCCGGCGGCCGGGCGCAAGAGCCCGCCCGTGCGCATGACCCCGATGCGCACCGCAATCGCTTTGATCCTCCAGAACCCCGAGCTCGCCCATGGGATCCCCGAGGATCATCCCGCCGTCGATGACGGGGTCAAGGGGGCGAGCCTGCTCGCGGATCTGCGGGCCAAGATCGTGCGCGACCCCCACATGAGCAGCGCCCGCCTGCTGGAGGCGTACCGCGACACCCCGGAATACCACCATCTCGAGCGCCTTGCGACCCATCGGTTCGCCACCGACGAGGCCCTGGAGCGCCGCGAGGCCCTGGAGCAGGAGCTCAACGACGCCCTCGATCGCCTGCGCGAGCAGGCACGACGGACGCGGCGCGCGGAGCTCATCGACGCCGCCGCTAAGCGCGAGCTCACCGGCGGGGAAAAGGCGGAGCTGCGCGAATTGACCTCCGACACGCGCACGTAGCCCGTTATCATCGTGACCCCGTCCTGGACAACCGCCGCCCGAGTACTGACAATATGCGGCTCGACTGAGCCAGCCCGCGGGCACGAAGGGGACAAGCGCTAGCCATGACCGATTATCTTTTCACCTCCGAGTCGGTGTCGGAGGGGCACCCCGACAAAATCGCCGACCAGATCTCCGATCGGGTTCTCGACGAGATCCTCGAGCAGGATCCGAGCGGCCGTGTTGCCTGCGAGACTTTGATCAAGACGGGTCTTGTGCTGATCGCCGGCGAGGTGACCACGACCGCCTGGGTCGACCTCGAGGATGTGGTGCGCAAGACCGTCCTCGACGTCGGCTACAACGACTCGAACATGGGCTTCGACGGCGAGACCTGTGCGGTGCTCAACGGCATCGGCAAGCAGTCACCCGACATCGCCCAGGGCGTCGATCGCGAAAAGCCCGAGGACCAGGGCGCCGGGGACCAGGGGCTGATGTTCGGCTATGCCTCGAATGAGACCGACGTGCTAATGCCGGCACCGATCACCTACGCGCACCGGCTGATGCAACGCCAGGCCGCTGTACGCAACAACGGCGTGCTCGAGTGGCTGCGCCCCGACGCCAAGAGCCAGATCACATTCCGCTACCGCGACGGTCAGCCGGTCGGTATCGATGCGGTCGTGGTGTCGACGCAGCACAGCCCCGATATCTCGCAAGATCAGCTGCGTGAAGCAGTGATGGAGACCATCATCCAGCCGACGCTGCCGAGCGAATGGCTCGCCGAGTGCAGCCAGGACAAGATCCATATCAACCCCACGGGCAGCTTCGTCACGGGTGGCCCTGTGGGCGATTGCGGCGTGACGGGCCGCAAGATCATCGTCGATACCTACGGCGGGATGGCGCGCCACGGCGGCGGCGCCATGTCGGGCAAGGACCCGTCCAAGGTGGATCGCTCGGCGTCGTATGCCGGGCGCTACGTCGCCAAGAACGTCGTCGCGGCCGGCCTCGCGGCGCGTTGTGAGATCCAGGTCTCGTACGCCATCGGCGTCGCCGAGCCCACCTCGGTGAGCGTGGAGACATTCGGTACGGGCGCGATCGACGATCGGCGCATCGAGACGCTGGTGCGCGAGCATTTCGATCTGCGCCCGTACGGCTTGATCAAGATGCTCGGCCTCAAGCAGCCCGTGTTCGCGCAGACTGCGACCTACGGCCACTTCGGCCGCGAGGACATCGACCTTCCGTGGGAGAAGACCGACCGGGCGGAGGCCTTGCGCGAGGCGGCGAAGCTCTCCGCCACCGGCTGATCCCATCCGGGCCAGCCCGAGGAGCGCTGCACCGGGCGGGAGGGCCCCTTAGCGCCCCGCCCGCTAGGCTCGGCTGGCCCGGCCTCAAGGCAACGGCGCTCGTCCATCGAGAGGAAGACCTGATGAACGCTGTACCCGAGTCCATTTCGACCGAAAGCGCGATCGCTGACCCGTCCCTGGCCGCTTGGGGCCGCAAGGAAATCGCCATCGCCGAGAAGGAGATGCCGGGGCTGATGAGCCTGCGCGAGCGCTATGCCGCGCAGCAACCGCTGGCGGGCTGCCGCATCGCCGGCTCGCTGCACATGACGATCCAGACGGCGGTGTTGATCGAGACACTGCAGGCCCTGGGCGCCGAGATGCGCTGGGCCTCGTGCAACGTGTTCTCGACCCAGGACCACGCCGCGGCGGCCATCGCCGAGACCGGCATCCCCGTTTTCGCGTACAAGGGCGAGACCCTCGACGAGTACTGGGAATACCTCCACCGCATCATGGAGTGGGGCGACGGCGGCTTGCCGAGCCGCATCCTCGACGACGGCGGCGACGCCACCCTCCTGGTGATGCTCGGGGTCAAGGCCGAGCAAGATCCCAGCATCCTGGACGCGCCCGGCAACGACGAGGAGCGCGCCGCGTTCGCCTCCATCCGACGGCGTCTGGATGAGCGCCCGGGCTGGTACACCCGGCTCGCCGAGTCGATCGGCGGCGTCACCGAGGAGACGACGACGGGTGTCGCGCGCCTATACAAGATGGAGCGCGAGGGCACGCTCCGGTTCCCCGCGATCAACGTCAACGACTCGGTCACCAAGTCGAAGTTCGACAACCTCTATGGTTGCCGCGAGTCGCTGATCGACGGCATCAAGCGCGCCACGGACGTCATGATAGCGGGCAAGATCGCCGTGGTGCTGGGCTACGGCGACGTCGGCAAAGGCTGCGCCCAAGCGCTTCGCGGTATGGGCGCGACCGTCTGGGTCACCGAGATCGACCCCATCTGCGCACTGCAGGCGGCGATGGAGGGCTATCGCGTGGTCTCGATGGACGAGGTGTGCGACA
>CAYTWS010000079.1:0-4121 GCA_964442145.1 uncultured Ectothiorhodospiraceae bacterium
ACTACCGCGCCCTACAGTGGCTGATGTTCCAGATGGGCCACCTGGGGCCGATGGCGGGCCAAGCCCATCACTTCCGCAACTACACCGACGATCGCCACGACTATGCGGTGCAGCGCTATACCAACGAGGTGCGCCGCATCTACAACGTCATGGACCGCCGTCTCGCCGAGACGGCCTATATGGGCGGTGATGACTACACCATCGTCGACATGGCTTGCTGGCCCTGGATCAAGCCCTACGAGAGCCAGGGCCAGACCATCGACGAGTTCCCCCACCTCAAGCGCTGGTTCGAGGCCATCGGCGAGCGCCCGGCGGTGCAGCGGGCCCTGGAGGTGCGCGCGGAGGACCGCGAGGCGGGCAAGTCGGGGCAAGGCTTCGACGAGAAAGCGCGCGAGGTGTTGTTCGGCAACACCCAGTTCGCCAAGCGCTAGTGGCCCATTCGGGAGACAGCGGCTCGACTGGAGGCGTAGATGGCGTTGACTGCGGCCGGGCTGCGTCCCTACTTGGAACGCTTGGCGCGCGAGGGACGTACGGCGACCTATCGGGACGTGGCCGATGCCCTGGCGGTCGAGCCGCCGCAGACGATCCACCAGGTCGCCGAGGCCCTCGAGGCCACCATGGCCGAGGACGCGGCGGCGGGCCGGCCGTTCCTAGCGGCCACCGTGGTCAGCCGCGCGCGTTCGGGTCTGCCCGCGCCCGGTTTCTTCGCTCGGGCCCGCGAGCTGGGGCGGTACGACGGTCCGGAGCAGGGAGCCGGGGCGGCGGCGTTCCACGAGCGCGAGCGCGAGGCCGTATTCGCGGCGGCTCGAAGACGCGACGGGACGCCCGGCTCTTCATGAGCCCGCGGCGGGGCCGCCGGCGCGATCAGCTGCCGATGGCGCGCCGCAGGAACCCCTCGAGGCGCTTACGCTCGGACAAATCGCCGTAGAGGACCTCGGGGCCGCCGTGGGGCCCCTGATAGCGCAGTGCCGGCGTGGCCAGAATCCCTTGCTCGAACGTGCGCTCGGGCTCGTCCAGTAGATCGACCTCGCATACACGGGCGCGCTCGAGGCCCAAGTCCGCCACCGCGCTGGCGAGGTTGGCGCGTGCCCGTTGCGACCGCGGCGCATCGCCGGTGACGAACAGGGTGAGCACGGCATGCTGTTCGTGCACGTCACGGGTCACGGCTCGCCCCCCTCATCGTGCTTTGCCGAGCGGCTGGGATCGCGCCGGCGCGCGATGGCATCGCGGTGCGCCGCGTTGGCCTCCTTGCTGCGGCGCTCGTCCTCGTCGAGACGGGTGAGCTCCTCTCTGATGCGCTCGGTCTCGCTGTGCGCCTGCTCGCCGCGCGAGCGGGCCTGTTCGAGCTCGCGCTCGAGCTGGCGGCGCCGGGCCTCATATTCGCGCTCGGCTCGGCTGCGCTCGGCGGCCTCCTCGCGCTCCTTGTGCAGCCGCGCCGTCCCCATCAACACCTCGGAGCCATACTGGTAGACGTCGGCGAGGTCGACACCCTCGTTGCTCAGCAGGAGCTCACGGACCTGATTCGAGTGCGCCGAGCCGCGCGACTTGACGATCGACAGGGAGCGATTGCGCTCGCCTCCGCGGACGTTGTAGCCGAGGCTGACCCAGGTATCGGCTAGGGTGGAGACATGGCTGAGGGTGGTCTCGGCAATGGGGTCGTCGCCCTCGGTCAATGAGGTGAGCACGGTCGTGATGCCCATGGCGACCGACTGGCCGATCAGGCGTTCGGTGGTCACCGACGCGGTCTCGGCACTGGTCGACTTGATCAAGGCGGAGACCGGATCGATGACGAGCGCCTTGGGGCGCAGCGAATGCAGCAGCTCGTGGATGCCGACGTAATGCTCCTCCACCAGCGCGCGCCAGGCCTCGCGCGTACGGACGTGGAGATGGCCCGAGTCCAGGTGGCTGCGCAGATCGATACCGATGGAGGCGGCGTTGCGCACGATGCGGTCGCCGTGCTCGTCAAAGCTTACATACAGCACGATCTCGCCGCGCGCGGCCATGGCCTGGGCGAAGCACAGCGACAGCGTCGTTTTGGCCGTGCCCGGCTGGCCCGAGATGAGCACCGTCGAGCCGCGGTACACACCGCCGCCGAGCAGCTTGTCCAAGCGGTCGATGCCCATGCTGACGCGCTCGTCGGTCGCCGCCGCGCTCGTGTCGCTCGGGATGACGTCGTAGGGGAGATGGAGACCGGCGTCGTCGATCACGAGCGCGAGCTCGTCGGTGATGTGGGCCGTGCCACGGTACTTGGCGATGCGGAAGCGGCGGTTGAGGCGGCGATTGACCAGCTCGGTGGACAGAATGAGCACGGTGTCGAGCATGAACTCGAGGCCTTCGAGGTAGGCCGGCTGGACCGCATCCGCCTCGGTGGACTTGCCCGTGAGCAGGAGGGCGACCCCGCGGTTGCGGCACCAATCGTTGAGATCGGCGACCTGCTTGACGGCCCACTCGGTGTCGCCTGCCAGGCGCAGCAGCCGGTCGATGCCGTCGAGCACGATCCATCCGGCGCCCAGGCGCTCGACTTGGTCGCCGAGCCCCGCCAGCAAACCCTCCAGATCGAAGTCACCGGCGGATTCGGCGCCGGAGGGGGGACGGGCGTCGATGACCCGCCAGTCGGTCGAGGCGCCCAGTGCCGCGCCCCATTGGAACGACGCGCCATCGCGCGCGATCTGGTCGCGCGATTCCTCGAACGTGATGTAGAGCGCCGTTTCACCGCGCTCCAGCGCCCGAGCGATGATCTGCAGGGCCAGCACCGTCTTGCCGGCACCGGGGGCGCCGATGACCAGGGTCGCGCCGGCCGCGGGGAGGCCGCCGCGGGTCACCGCATCGAGCCCGGGGATGCCCGTCTCGCGCTTGATCAGCCGTTCCCCGTTCGCTGCCATGCCTATCCTCCGATTACCGCGTTAGCGCGGCGGTGCGGTGTCGGTGTCCGCTCCCGAGGCGAAAGCGGTTGCTTTGCCCAGCGGTAGCGGCTGGCGCTTGTCCAGGAGCCAGTGGAAGTCCTCGGGCGCCAGCGGCATGCTGAAGTAGTAGCCTTGGCCGTGGACGCAGCCCATTCGGATCAGGGCATCGCGCACGGCCTCGGACTCGACGCCCTCGGCGATGACATCGACGCCGAGCGCGTCGGCGAGTCCCATCACCAGTGAGACCACCTGGCGGCTATACGGGTCGTCCAGCACACGGAAGACGAAGCCTTGATCGATCTTGATCTCGTCGAACGGATACTGCTGCAGATAGAGCAGCGAGCTATAGCCGGTCCCGAAATCGTCGAGCGAAAGCCGCACCCCCAGGTCGTGGACGGCCTTGAGCTGGGCGCGTAGGGCCTCCGATGCCTGCTCGAACACGCTTTCCGTGATCTCCAACGACAGTGCCCACGGCGGGATACCGTTCGATGCGATCGCTTCGCGCACGGTGCGTGGGAAATCGCCCAGCGTGAACTGGACGATGGAGACGTTGACCGCGATCGGGACGATGTCGAGGCCTTCGTCGCGCCACTCGCGGATGCGGCGGCAGGCCTCTTCGATGGCCCAGTTACCGATCGGACCGATGAGCTGGCTGCGCTCAGCGATCGGGATGAACGTGGCCGGCGATTGCAGGCCGCGCTCGGGGTGGTGCCATCGCAGCAGCGCCTCGCTGGCGATCAAGCGCCCGCTGGCGAGATGGACCTTGGGCTGCAGATGCAGCTCGAGCTCGCCGCGACCCAGGGCGCGGCGCAGCTCGTGCGTGAGCGCGATACGCTGTCGGGTCTCCCAGTCGAGATCCTCGGTGTAAGCCGTCCAGTTGGTCGGCGTGTCGGCGCGGCGATTGCGGAAGAGCGCTAGCTCGGCCTCGCGCAGAAGCTCTTCGGGTGCCACGGGCTGGGTGCCCAGCTCCGTGTAGCCGAAGCGGGCGCTTACATCCACCGTTGCCTCGTCGATGTCGAACGGTGTCCTGAAGACCTCTTCGAGCACACTCCGTTGATCCGCGGGATCGACTCCGGGATCCAGGGGGAGGAACGCGGCGAACTCGTCTCCCCCGATGCGGCCCACGCGCCCGGAGGTGCCGATCCGTTGCTCCAATCGCCGGGCGATACGCTGCAGGAGTTGGTCGCCGACGGCGTAGCCGTGCGTGTCATTGATATC
>CAYTWS010000079.1:4131-7118 GCA_964442145.1 uncultured Ectothiorhodospiraceae bacterium
CACCAGCGTGCCGCCGTGGTACTGCTGGCTTTGCGCCATCACCTCGTTGAGGGCCTGTACCAAGCCGTTGCGCGACGGTAGCCGCGTCAGGCTGTCCTCGAACGCCAGCCGTGTCAGCTCGCGCTCGGCGAGCTTGCGCTCGGTTATGTCGACGTGCATGACGACGGCGCCGTAGGCGTCACTGCCGGCCGGGTCGGTGTCTAGGCGGGTGGCCTCGAGGCGGTACCAGCGGGGTTGCTCGGGGCCGTGGCAGGCGTACTCGAGGGCAAAGCCATCGCGCTCGCCCGACAGCACCGAGCGCAGACCGGCGGCGGTCTCGGGCGCCTCGTCGGCGCACCCCCCGGAGGCCGCGTCGCAGATCGCGAGGTAGTTGCGGCCGACGTAGGCCGCCGGGTCGGGGCTTGCATTGTCTTCGCCGAACAGGCGCCAACGCTGGTTGACGTCCAGGATCGTGCCCTCGCTGTCGAGCAGGGCGATATTGGCCGGCAGTGAGTTGATCAGCGCTTGGCGCGTCTCCAGGACGCTGGCGAGCTCGTCGCGCGAGGCCCGCAGCGACTCCTCGTGCTCGCGTAACCGCGCCCACAGCTGGCGGCGCTCGGTCACGTCGTGAGCCAGAACGGTCAGCCCCTCGCTCGAGGGATAGGCACGCCACTCCAGCCATTTACCCAGCGCGGGCACGTACTCCTCGAGCGTGTGCACCTTGCCTCGATACCAGGTGTCGGCCAGGGCGCCCTCGATCTCGGTGCCCGCCAGCCCCGGTACGGCATCGAGCAGCGGCTGGCCCCGGAGCGAGCCGGGTGCGCAATCGAACAGGCGCTCGGCCTCGACGTTGACGTAGGTGAAACACCAATCACCGTCGAGCGTGAAGAACGACTCGGTGATGCTCTCGAGCACGGCCGTGAGACGCTCGGCGAGCCGCTCGACCCGGCGCTCGGCCAGCTTGCGTTGGGTGATGTCCTGAAGCGCGCCTTGAACCCGCACGACGCTGCCGTCGTCACCGTAGACGGGCTCGCCGGCGGTGCGCAGCCAGCCTTCCTCGCCGGTGCCGCGGACGATGCGGACCTCGGTGTCGTAGGACTCACCGTAGGCGATGCAGCGCTCGACGAGCCCGCGGACCTGCTCGGCGTAGGCGGCGTCGACGAGGCGCATGGATTGATCGATCGTAGGGGTGGTGCCGTGGGGCTCCTCGAGGATCTCGGCCACCACGTCCGACCACGCCACCCGCTGGTCGCGGACGTCGAGGGCCCAGCCGCCGATCTGGGCGATCCGTCCGGCGATGGCCAAGAGATGCGTCTGCTCCTGCAGGTCGGCCTGGGTCTTCTTGTACTGGGTAATGTCGGCGATCGCCGCGACGACGTAGCGCTCATCGCCGGTGGGCGAGTCGATGGGGTAATAACGCGCGAGCAATTGACGGCGGTTACCCGCGGCGTCGGTGCGGGTCAGCTCGGCCGACTGGGGCTCGCCGGCGAGGCACCGGTCCGCCCTGGGGCGGATGACGTCCTCGAAGTAGGCGGTACCGAGCACGTCCGGCAGGCGCAAGCCCTCGAGGGTCTCGGGCGTATAGCCGTGCCAGGCGGCGTAGGCGCGATTGACCAGCACGTAGCGGTAGTCGCTGTCGCATATGCCGAACAGCTCGTCGGTGCCCTCGACCAGGGCGCCGTACTGGCGCAGCCGGTCCTCGGCCTGGCGGCGCTCGGTGACGTCCTCGATGGTGCCCGTGAGGTAGAGGAGGCCACCCCGGTCGTCGTGCTCGGCCTCGGCCCGCTCGTGCACGTAACGCACGGCGCGGTCGGCGCGCACGATCCGGAAGTCGATCTCATGGGGGTGCAGCCCGCGCGCCGATTCCCGCACGTATTGCTCGACACGTGCGCGGTCGTCCGGGTGGACGTAGGCGAAGAAGGTCTCCGGCGTGGGCGTGAACGCGCCCGGGGCGGCGCCGACGAGCCGGAAGGTCTCGTCCGACCATTCCAGCTTGCCGGTGGCGACATGGAGGCGCCAGCTGCCGATGCGGGCGATGCGTTGCGACTCGGCGAGCATACGCTCGCGCCACTCGAGCTGCGCGTGCTGCTCGTGCAAGCGCTCGAGGCTCATGGCTTGCTGGTCCAGTAGCTCGTTGAGCGTTGCGGCCAGCGTGCCCAGCTCGTCGGCACGGCCGACGCGCGCTCGCGCATCCGGGTCACCGGCGCGGATACGCTCGACGACGGCGCGCATGTCCTCGACCGGCTGGATGATGCGGCGGTGGATCGTGGTCAGCAGCCCGAGCGAGACCAGCGCGAGCAGGGCGCCGGCGACACCGAAGGTCGAGGCCATCCAGGCCACATCGGCCTCGATGGACTGGCGCTGATTGTGCAGGAGTCCATGGAGGCTGCGCTCCAGCGAGCGATCGAGCGCGCTGAGGCGCTCGACCCGAGTGTAGCCGGGAACAGGGGGTGCCAAGGCCCCGTCGACATCCACCCCTTCGTGGTGGAACGCGGCGGCTTCGCCCGAGCCCGGGGTGTGGGAGGCGACCAATGCGCGGATGCGCTCGACGATGGCGGCGACGTCGTGGGCCGCCGGGTCGATCGATGCGAAGTCCCGGAGCCGGGCCGTCAGGCGCTCGGTGCGGTTCCGATAGCGGGCCCAGTCGGCGATCGAGGCCCGGGTGAACAGGATCTCCTCGCTCGCGTCGTAGAATGCGTCGACCTGCCCCGAGATGTCGATGAGCTCGGTGAGGCGCTCACGGTGGGCCAGCCAGCTCTCGTAGCTTTGCCACCCGACGGCGAGTAGCAGCAGTGCGAGTGCAACGCAGACACCCAAGCTATAGCGGGACAGGAGCGCTAGGCGCATGACCAGGCGTAGACCTGCGCGGAGGGCACCGGCGCCCCGACGGGATGGGCCAGCGGCGCCGGGTGTGGCCAGTGTAGCGGGCAGGTGGGGCGGTGATGGTCAAGGCCGTGGGCGCGATCCGCCGGATGGGCGGTCGACGGTGGCGCCGGCCGAGAGGAGTC
>CAYTWS010000080.1:0-7101 GCA_964442145.1 uncultured Ectothiorhodospiraceae bacterium
GGTGTTCGCCGCGTGTCCCGATGCTCGGGCGGTCGGTCGCTCGCGCGATTCTCCTTGGCCGGCGAAGTGCCCGCAACCGTGGCTGCGCCACGCTGGCGAGGGCTTGCCACGCGTGCACGCGGTGCCGAGCCCGCTGGACGGGCGCATGGGCGCAGTGTGCGATACTGCCCCGGCCGATCGAGAGCCGGGTGGAGTTGTGCTTTGAACGAGCAGACCAAGTACCCAGAGGCGTTCCGGGAGCAGCTGCTCGCCCTGGGCGCCGAGCTCGAGGACGGCGAGGCGAGCGGCAACGCCGACGCCAACACGGTCGAGCTCGATCAACAACGCCAGGGGCGCCTGTCGCGCATGGACGCCATCAATGCCCAGGCGATGACCCGGGCGGCGCGGCGGCGGTGCCAGGAGACGTTGCGCCGCTGCGACGAGGCGCTGGCGCGGATCGGCCGGGGCGACTTCGGGCTGTGCTCCGAGTGCGACGACCCCATCGGCTCCGGCCGACTCGCGGCCGATGCCACCGTGTGCTTGTGCATCCGCTGCGCCAGCCAAGGCGAGCAGTGAGCCGAGGCGGATCCCAAGGCCGGCAGGGCTAGACGCTTGCGCGCGCTCACCGACACCGCGGCCGCTGTCGCGAGCCCGACCCACGGCTGGCTGGGGGGCGATCCGTCACCGCCGCGGGACTTCGATGCCGCACCCGGCTTCGAGATTGTCGAGGCGCACTTGCAGATTGGTCGCGAGTGCCACCATCCGCCCCGGGTCGACCCGAGCGGCGATCCCCGCACGCGGGCGGCGAGGCCGGGATGAGCGAGACGGGCGCGAACGCCGACAAGACCGGGCCGGGCTGGCGCCAGCGCCTGCGCGAAGGCGTCGAGTCGGCGCGCGTGCAAAACGCGATCGTGGCGCTGATCGTGCTCAATGCCGTCACGCTCGGCTTGGAGACCTCCGAGCACGTAATGCGCCACGTCGGGCCCATCCTGCTGGCCATCGACCAGGCGATCCTGGCCGTCTTCGTGGTCGAGATCGTCGTAAAGCTCGTCGGTTGGGATTGGCGCTTCTTCCGCAGCGCGTGGAACGTTTTCGATTTCGTGATCGTGGCGATCGCGCTGCTACCGGCGACCGGGCCGTTCTCGATCCTACGCGCGCTCCGCGTGCTGCGGGTGCTACGCCTGATCGGGCGGGTGCCCCGTCTGCGCCGATTGGTCGAGTCGCTGCTGCGCGCGCTACCCAGTATCGGCTGGGTGGTATTCCTACTGGGGATGGTGTTCTACATCTTCGGCGTGATGGGCACGGAGCTCTTCGGCGACGACCACCGCGAGCACTTCGGCACCCTCGGGCGCACCCTCTATACCCTGTTCCAGGTGATGACGCTGGAGAGCTGGTCGGAGTCGATCGCCCGGCCCATCATGGCCGATCATCCCTGGGCCGCGCTGTACTTCGTGGTGTTCATCGTGATCACGGCCTTGACGGTGCTGAACCTGTTCATCGGCGTGATCGTGTCCACGATGCAGGAGGGCGTGCAGGCCGACGAGAGCCGTCAGCGCGAGCAGGCCGAGGCCCAAGCCCACCACGAGCGCGCCGAGATGCTGCACCTGATCCGCCGCTTGGACGCGCGCCTCGCCCACCTCGAGGGTGACCGACCCGACACCAGCGAAGCGACCCCGGACGAGCGCCGCTGACGCGAGCCGCGCCGCCGCCTCACAGCAACGCGCGAACGATGGCCGCGATCGCGGCACTCGCCGATACCGCGAGCACGGCCGGCCGCAGCCAGTGACGTTCGAACGCGCGCGCGGTCTTGCCCGATACCGCGAAGCCGACGAGCACCGCCGGCAGGAGGCTCAGCCCCAGCCCGAGCTCGCCCGCGCCGAGGCGGCCGGCGAAGTAGTGCGCCGTCAGCACGAGCACGCCCAGCGGCACGAAGCACGCCGACATCGTCCCCCGCAGTGTCGGCCCCTTGCGGTGCTGCAGGGCGAGCGCCAACGGCGGCCCCCCGATCGACGTCGTGGTCGCCATGAAGCCCGAAAGCGTCCCCGCGGCGGCCAAGATGCGCGGGCCGCTCTGCGGCAGCCGCGCGAAGGCACTGAGCGCGACCGCGACCAGCACGAGCACGCCGAAGAGCAGCCCCAGGGCATCGGCCGACAACACCCGCAGCGCGCCCCAGCCGGCGACGACGCCCACGCACGCCCCCGGCAGCATGAGCGCGACCTCGCGATAGACCACGTCGATGCGCTCGCGCCAGAAGATGAGCAGCGGCGCGGCGAAGCCCGCGATGATCATGGGCGCGGGGATCAGCGCGGGCTCGACCAGATACAAAAGCGGCGCACCCACCAAGGCGACGCCGAAGCCGATCGAGCCTTGCAGCACCGTGCCGCCCAGCACGATCGACGTGGCCAGGAGCCACTCGGTGAGGGTCAGGGGGAACGCCACGGTGCACGCCTCCGGGCCACGGACGAAGAGCGCACCATGTTACAACGCGGGTCCAGCCCCGACGCGCGCCGCCGCTCGTAGCCCCGTGGGATCGACCGCGATCATCCGCTGCGGCCGGCGGCTCGCTCGGCCGAGACGGCGGCGCCATGGACCACCGCGGGGCCATGGGTGCGCTGCGCCCGCATCGGCGTGTAGTGAGCCCGCCCGAGCGGACGAAAGCAGGGCGTGCGGCGCGCCAACAGGCCGTAGAACAGGCGGGCAGCGAATCGGTCGTCCATCGTCGTGCCCCGAGCCGCGCGCGACCAGAGCGAGACCAGGACGCGCAAATCGTGGCAAAGCCGGACGAACGAATCCGCGGGCGGGTCGGCGGTGGGCATGGATGCTGCCTCATCCCTGAATGCGTCCTCGGAGATGGTAGAAGAGCCCTGGCTGGCCGGCAACGGTAGCGCCCATGCCGAGGGCAGCAGCGCCCGCAGCCGGGGACGGGCGCGAGCGCGGGCGAAGGCGGCCGAAACGGTCGCGAAACGGCGCCCGGCGATCGCGTGCGGGCCCTCCGCCGGGCTGACGCTCGGGCCCCCGCCCATCCCAGCGTTTTGCCACGTCGGCGCCGGCTGGGCGTCGCTCACGCGGGTGGTGCGGCCGTCGAGGGCGGGTCACGCAGGCGTCTTGGCGCGGTACATGCGCTCGTCGGCGTCGGCGAACAGATCCGCCACCGTCGTGTGGCGGCCCGGATCGTAGCGGACCACGCCGTGCGAGAAGCAAACCGGGCCACCGTCGGGGCGGGGTGCACCGGCGGCGGGCGTCTCGCCGCAAAGGCGCTGGGCGAAGCGCTCGGGGTCCTCCGAGGGCGTCCCCGTGAGCAGTATGGCGAACTCGTCGCCGCCGAGGCGGCCGCAGACGTCGCTGGCGCGGACGCTGGCCGTCAAGCGGTCGGCAAAGGCGCGCAGGACCTTGTCCCCCTCGGCGTGGCCGTAGGTGTCATTGATCTGCTTGAAGCCATCGAGGTCGATGACGACGAGTGCGGCGTCGAGTCCGGCGCGCTCGCCGATGCGCAAGCTCCGATCGGCCATCATCAGAAAGCCTCGACGATTCGCCAAGCCGGTGAGCTCGTCGGTCTGTGCCAGCTCGCGCAGCTGGAGCTCGCGCTCGACCAGCGCCGCGAGATCGCGCAGGTCGCGGCGCTGGCCCGCGTCGAGATCGCGGGGGCGGTTGTCGATCAGACAGAGCGTGCCCAGGTTGTGGCCGCTCGTCGAGCGCACCGGGCAGCCCGCATAGAAGCGGATGTAAGGCGCACCCGTGACTAGCGGGTTGTCGGCGAAACGCGGATCCGCGCGGGTATCGGGGATGCACATGACCTCGTCGCCCAGGATGGCATGGCCGCAGAACGAGGTGTCGCGCGGCAGCTCGCGCTGCGCCAGCCCATCCGCCGACTTGAACCACTGGCGGTCGCTGTCGACCAGCGTGACCAGCGCCATGGGGACGTCGAACAGCCGCCGCGCCAACCGGGTGAGCCGATCGAAGCGGTCCTCGGGCTCGGTGTCGAGCAGACCGAGCTCATGGAGCGCGCGGATGCGCTCGGCCTCGCCCGTCGGCTCCGGTGGTGACTCCACGACGCTCTCCTGTGGTGTGATCGCACCCGCGTCGACCCGGCGGCTGCGCACGCTCTATTCTACACTCGGCCGCTTACCGCCGCAGTCGAATCCGCCGGGGGGTCAGGGCTTCCCCATCGAGCCCGTGGCCCACGGCGGCTACCGCTTGCATGAGGGGATGGCGTCGCTTGGGGATCGAGCCATGGTTGGGACGAGCACTGTGATCGGCGCGCGATGCGGGGCGCTTGCTCGCCTCTCCCGGGCGCTGCTGTTCGGCGTACTGGCAACGGGCTGCACCAACACGGTCGTGCCGCCGCCGCCCGCGGATGAGCAAGCCGCCGTATTCCTGCTCGACCACGGCCAGCATGCCAGCCTGGTGCTCGAGCGCGCGCCCGGAGTGGCACGCTACACCTACGGCGAATGGGGCTATTACGTCGAGGGCCGCAAAGGCTTGGCGCGTGCCTCGGGCACCCTCCTGGGCACCAATGAGGCCGGCATCGGCCGCCGCGCGCTGCCCGCCCCGCCGTCGCTCGCCGCGATCCGCCGCCACCTGCGTGTGCGCGTCGAGTATGCCTGGCGCATCGACGTCCCCGCCTCGAGGGCGGCGCGGCTGGGCCGGCGCCTGGACGCGCTGTTCGTCGACAACACCGCCTCGCGGACGTACAACGCACGCTACGACCTCACCTTCGTGCACCACCCAGCGCCCTACCACATGGGCAACAATTCCAACCACATGACGGCCCGATGGCTGCGGGCGCTGGGCTGCGAGGTCACCCTGACCACACCGTTTTCGGTTTGGTCGGTTCGCGATGCCCCCGCTGCCGGCGAGACCGCGGGCCCGCGTCGCGTCACGCTCAGCGGCGCTGCGTCCACGCCTGCCAGACCAGCCACGCCCCCCAGGCCAGGGCGGCGACCATGATCACGCGACCGCAGTTGAGCGTGATCGCCGCCAGCGTCTTGTCGAACGCCAACAACCCCAGCTCGCCGAGGATGAACTCCCAATCGTGCACGCCGTACGGCGACGACTTGCCGAAATTGCCGCCGAGCAGCGGCAGCTCACCGGCGCGCGCATCGGCCATGTAGGGCGCGATGTCGAGCAAATTCTGCCCGAGCCACCAGACGCACACGCTGGCGCCGAACGTGTCGCCGCGCTGATACAGCAGCACGCCGCCGCAGATCAGCGGCATCAGGAGCTGGCCTAGGGTTCCGCCGAGTGAGGCGACGAAATCGCCGAATGGCCGAAAGACGACGTGGCCTGCCTCGTGAAACGGTAGGTTGATGTTGTGCATGAAGCCCGGCTGAAGGCCGAGCGTGGCGATGTCCGCGCTGATGTAGCCCCAGCCCCACAGCGCCAGCACGAGCCACAGGGCGGCGTAGGCCCACCAGTAGTCTCGCGCCGTCTCGGGCGGCGCGAGCAGCGCTGCTGCGACCTCGGCCAACCGGGCACCCGGCCCGACTCGACGGCGGGCGCGGCGCGCCTGCCACTCCGCCTTGCGCTCGAGATAGCGCTCGTATTTGTGGAAGACCACCTCGCAGCGGTCGCAGGTGACCTGCTCGGGCCGCCGCGGCTGGCCACACTTGGGGCATTCCATTGAGACCTCGGTCAGCGGCGGACCGCCGGCGCGGCTTGCGATGGCCGCTTCAGCCGGGGGGACGCTCCAGCGCCAGGGCGATCCCCTGGCCCCCGCCGATGCATAGCGTAACCACACCGCGGCGCAGCCCGTCGCGGGCCATCGAGTGCAGCAGGCGCGTCGTCAGGATGGCGCCGGTGGCGCCGATGGGGTGGCCGTGGGCAATGGCGCCGCCGTCGACGTTGACGATGCCCTCGGCCAACCCGAGCTCGCGGTGGCAAGCCACCGCGATCGCGGCAAACGCCTCGTTGATCTCGACACGCTCGACGTCGCCGGTCGACCAGCCGGCATGTTCGAGCGCCCGGTGGACCGCCGGCACGGGGGCAATGCCGAACATACCGGGCTCGACGGCGGCCACCCCGTAACCGGCGAGCCGTGCCATCGGCTGCAGGCCCAGCGCGCGTGCGCGCTGGCCCTCGGCGACGACCATGGCGGCAGCGGCGCTGTTGAGCCCGGGTGCATTGCCCGGCGTGATGGTCCCGTCCTGGCGGAAGGCCGGGCGCAGCTTGGCCAGCCCCTCGGTCGTGGTATCGGGACGGTTGTGCTCGTCCACGGCGAACGACACCGTCTCGCGCCACCGGCACACCGCCACGGGCGCGATCTCGCCGGCGAAGTCGCCGCGCGCCTGGGCGGCGGCGAAACGCTCCTGTGAGCGCGCGGCCCAGGCATCCTGGCTGGCGCGGTCGACACCATAGCGGATCGCCAGATCCTCCGTATGCCAGCCCGAGTGCTGATCCGAGAACGCGTCGTTCAAACCGTCGGTGAGCATGCTGTCGAGCAGCTTGGCCGGGCCCATGCGCCGGCCCCAGCGCCCATCCAAGTCCAGGTAAGGGGTGCGATCCATGTTCTCCATGCCGCCGGCGACCATGCAGCCGGCATCGCCGGCACGGATCGCCTGGGCGGCCGAGACCACCGCTTGCGCGCCCGAGCCACAGACGCGGTTGACCGTCACCGCGGGCACGTCCTCGCCCAGTCCGCCGTGCATCGCCGCTTGCCGGGCCGGGTTCATCTTGGTGCCCGCCTGGATCACGTGGCCCAGGACGACACCGTCGACGGCATCGGCGGTGACCCCGCTGCGTTCCAGGCTCGCGCTGACGGCGGTCGCGCCGATCTCGGGTGCGGCCACGCCATTGAGACTGCCGCCCCAGGTCGCGATCGCGGTGCGCACGGGCGCGCAGAGCATCACTTCGCGTTCGGCCAAACCTCTCCCCCTTTGCTCGCTCGCTAAATCGATGGCCACAGCCAATCGAACGCAGAGGATCCCGCGCCGAATGGCCCCGCGGCAAGCGGGTCCGCGCCAGCGCCTGTTACCGCTGCCCGCGAGCGCCGGGAGCCGACCGAGGCGGCGTGAAGCGCGGGCGCGACGGGGAGCGCGCCATCCGCGGCGCGCCCGTTCACGCGTCGGCGCTGCCGGGGCGAGGCTCGCCGCCAATCGAGTCGGGCGCAGCCGCCGCTCTGGCGGC
>CAYTWS010000081.1:0-7057 GCA_964442145.1 uncultured Ectothiorhodospiraceae bacterium
ACCGTGGTCATGTCCTCGAGCGGATTCCAGGTCAGATTGGCGCGCTGGCCCGCCGCCATGACCACGATCATGGTCTCGCCCAGGGCGCGCGAGATCGCCAACAGGAACGCCGAGATGATGCCCGGCAGCGCCGCCGGCACCACGACCTGCTTGATGGTCTCGGAGCGCGTCGTGCCGAGCGCATACGAGCCCTCGCGCATCGCGTCGGGCACCGAGTTGATCACGTCGTCGGACAGCGACGAGACGAACGGGATGATCATGATGCCCATGACGAGGCCGGCCGCCAGGGCGCTGTTGTAGGCCGCCGATACCCCGAAGGCGCCCGCCAGATCGACCACGAACGGCGCGACCGTCACCGCGGCGAAGAAGCCGTAGACCACCGTCGGGATACCGACCAGGATCTCGAGCATGGGCTTGGCCATGCCGCGCACGCGCGGCGAGGCGTACTCGGCCATGTAGATGGCGCCCAGCAGGCCGATCGGCATCGCCACGAGCATGGCGATCGCGGTGATCATGAAGGTGCCGGCGAAAAGCGGCACAGCACCGAACTGGGCCCGGCTCTCGCCCTCGCCACCGCGGCCGGCGCCCTCGAGGAAGGCCGCACCCGGGGACCACTGCGTGCCCGTGATGAACTCCCAGAATGACACGAGCTGGAAGAAGCGGATCGACTCGAACAGGATCGAGATCACGATCCCGAAGGTGGTGAAGATCGACACCAGGCCGGCGAGCAGCAGCAGGCGCCGGATCAGCCGATCGAGGGCGTTACGCGCGCGCAGGCCCGGCCGTAGCGTCCGCCGGCCCCAAGCCACGCCGGCGGCGGCGACGCCGGCGGCGGTGAGCAGGATCGAGTATTCGACCAGGTTGGCGAGGCCGAGGAGCTGGACGAAGGCCGCGCCCACGCCGATGACCAGGCCGGGCAAAACGCCCCAGGTCACCAAGTACCAGCCGTACTGATGCGGCTGCGAGTGCAACACGGCGCCGCCGGCCTGGGTCGCCCGGGCCCAGCGGCAGCCCATGTGGTAGGCGGCGTAGCCCAAGGCCACGGCCCCCGCAATGAACAGGAAGATCGTGGTACCGGTCGTCACCGGCGCGCCCCCCGGTCAGTGAGGCCGCAATCATACCGGTGAGACCCGGGCGAGCGGAATGCGCCGCACGGGCGGGCGAGCGCTGGGGTGATCGGCATCGGCGGTCGATACGACGACATGGGATGTGCGCGCCTCGGCTAGCGGTCACCGTCTGCGGTGGCCGGCCGGCCCACTCGCACCGAGCGGACCGGCCGGGGCTGGCCTCGCCTAGAGTTCGCCCTTGGCCAGCTCAGGGCGCTCGGCCAGGCGCTGGCGCATGGTCTCACGCTGCTCCTCGGGCAGCGGGATCAAGCCCAAGTCGGTGAGCAAGCCATCGGGGCCGATCATGTTCTCCGAGACGAACATCTCGACGTAGTCCTTCATGCCGGAGACCTTCCCGAAGTGGCTGTTCTTGGTATAGAAGAACAGGCTGCGCGAGACGGGGTAGGCACCGGACGAGATCTTGGCCGGCTGGGGCGAGACCCCGCCGATGCTCGCGGCCTCGATGCGGTCGCGATTCTCGTCGAGGAAGCTGTAGCCGAAGATGCCGAAGGCGTCAGTGTCCTGCTCGATCTTCTGCACGATCAGGTTGTCGTTCTCGCCCGACGAAACGTACGCACCGTCCTGGCGGATTTGCGTATAGGCCTCGTCGTAGCCGGCCATCTCCTCGGTGGCCGCCTCCATGACGAGCTCCTCGAACGCGTCGCGCGTGCCCGAGGTCGTCGGCGGGCCGTAGATCGTGATCGCGCGATCGGGCAGCTCGGAGTCGATGTCGCTCCAGTTGTCGTGCGGATTGTCGACGAGCTCGCCGTCCTGCGGGATCTTGGCCGCCACCGCCAGCGTGATTTGCTCGAGCGTCAGATCGATCGCGTCGTTGGTCTGCGCTTGCGCGATAACGATGCCGTCGAGACCGACCTTGAACTCGGTAATCGAGTCGACGCCGTTGCCCTGGCAGCGCTCGAATTCGCTGGGCTTCATGCGCCGCGAGGCATTGGTGATGTCCGGCGTGCCCATGGCGTTGCCCTCACAGAACAGCTTGAGGCCGCCGCCCGAGCCCGTCGACTCGATCACGGGGGTCGGATGGTCCGTGGTCGCACCGAACTCCTCGCCGACGTAGCTGGAGAACGGATACACCGTGCTCGAGCCCACGATGCGGATCTGGTCGCGCTGGCTGTCGCCGGCCGATTGATCGCCGCCGCTCGATTGCGAGTCGCTACCCTCGGTACAGCCGACGGTCATGGCACCGGCCAACAAGCCGGTCAGCAGTGCCCGCTCAAGATTCATGGTGGATTCCCCTTCGATTGCCTGGTTGCGGGTGCGGCCACGCGAAACTCGTGTCGCCTACGGACGGTGCGCCGCTGGAGTGCACGATATGAAACAAAGATGACAAAAGTATTACGGGGTACGCCCGGCCCGCACGCCGGGTCGCGTCCCGCTCAAACGGCCTGCGCGGGCTGGGCATCCGGATCCAAGCGCTCGGTCCGCTCGGGCGGAAAGGTGACGCTGAACGTGCTGCCTTGCCCGGGCGTCGAGTCGATGGCGAGCTCGCCGCCGTTGCGGCGGATGGCGTGCTTGACCACCGACAGGCCCAGCCCCGTGCCCCCGCGGGCCCGTGAGCGGCTCGTGTCCACGCGGTAGAAGCGCTCGGTCAGGCGTGGCAGATGCCGCGGATCGATACCGGGCCCGTCGTCGCCCACGCGCAGCACGGCGCCGCCACCGCCCACGGCCCGCCACTCGATGGCGACGTGGGTGCCGTCCGGGGTGTGCTGGACGGCGTTGTTGACCAGGTTGGCAAACGCCGAGGTCAGCTCCGTCTGCACCCCCCGCAGCGCCAGGGTCCGGTCCGCCGAGAGCTCGATGGTGTGCCCGCGCTCGGCGGCGAGGCCCTCGGCGTCGCGGCGCAGGCCGGCGAGCAGCTCGGGCACGCGCACGACCTCGGCCGTATCGAGATCGACCGGCTCCATCTCGAGCTTGGACAGCGTCAGCAGATCCTGGACGATCGACAGCATCCGCCGCGACTGACGCTCGATGGCGTCGAGGCCGTCGCGCACGTGGGCCGGCAGCTCCTCACCGTCGAACGACTCGACATACCCCGTGATCACGGTCAACGGCGTGCGCAGCTCGTGACTGACATTGGCCACGAAATCGCGGCGCACCGCCTCGAGTCGCCGCAGCGTCGAGGCGTCGCGCGCCATCAGCAGATGCTGGCCGTCGCCGTACGGGATGATCCGTACGTTGAGCTCGATGTTCTCGTCGATCGGTGCGGCGATGTCGAGCGGCTCGCTATAGTCGCCCACGGCCAGATAGTCGTGGAACGCCGGGTCGCGCAGCAGATTATCGATGCGCTGGCCTTGGTCCTGGGGATTGCGGATGCCGAGCAGCGTGTAGGCGGCGCGATTGGACCACTCGATCTCGCGGTTGTGCCCCAATACCACGGCGGCGTCGGGCATGGCCTCGGTCGAGCGATGGAAGCGGTTGAGGATGTTGGTGAGGCGCTTTTTGCGCCGGCGGTTGCGCTGCTGCAGCCGGTAGATGTGGTGGACGAGCTGATCCCAGATGCCGTTGGTGTCGGGCGCCTGGGCGATCGATCCGCCCGTCATGAGCCAGCGCTCGAGTAGATACATCTGGCGCAAGTGCCAGGCGATGTAGCCGATCAGCCCGATGAGGAAGGCCGCCGACCAATAGCCGGTCGCCAGGGCGGCGGCCAGGCTGGCGAGCCCGACGCCGCCCAGGCGCGCAACCTCGGTTTTCCAGGCATCGGAAAGCATGCGCTCGCCTCACCCCGTGGCTGCCACGCTGTCGCCCCCGCATCGTAGTCGGGCGTTGCGCCGAACGCCACGGCGCAACCCCATGTGCCACCGCCGCGCGGTGAAGCGCTGGTCAAGGCGCCGAGTCGGTGACCAACGGAACTCACCCGAGGCGGGCGCCTGCCCCAGGGCGCGCTTGGCGGCTTCGCGCGCTTGCAGGCAGGCCCGGGTCGCGCGGGTCAATCCACGGAGAAGCGGTAGCCCACCCCGCGTACGGTTTGGACCGCACGATCCAGGCCGTACGGCTGGAGCAGCTTGCGCAGCCGCAGCACGTGGACGTCGACCGTTCGCTCCTCGACGAAGACCTCGCGGCTCCAGACGTGGTCGAGCAGCTGGGCCCGGCTGTAGACGCGCTCCGGGTGGCTCATGAAGAACCGTAATAGGCGGAACTCGGTCGGCCCGATCTCGATGGGCTGGTCGTCGACGTAGACCCGGTGCGACACCGTCGACAAGGCCAGCTTGCCCGCGGTCAGCATACCCTCGGCGTCCTGGCCCGAGGTGCGCCGCAGCACCGCACGGATGCGCGCGGCGAGCTCGCGCGGCGAGAACGGCTTGGTGACGTAGTCGTCGGCGCCGCTCTCGAGGCCGTGGACGCGGTCGTTCTCCTCGGCACGGGCGGTCAGCATGATTACGGGGACCTCCTGGGTGACGTCATCGCGGCGGCAGCGCCGCACGAACTCCAGGCCGCTGGTGGTCGGCAACATCCAATCCACCAGCATCAAATCGGGCACTTGCTGCGCTATACGCTCGTGGCCCTCGGGGGCATCGCCCGCGGTAACCATGTCGAAGCCCTCGCGCGAGAGGACCCGACTGACCATCTCGCGCACCTCGGACTCGTCCTCGACGAGCAGGATCGTCGCGCGCATTGATTCCACCCGGCTGTTACTCATGCGCTATTCAACCGGTCCCGTGTGACACGGATATGACGCCCGCATGACGCGCCGGCCGCGGCGACGCCTGCTCGCCGGCGCGCTCACCCGATCGTCGCGCCGTTGTCCACGGCGAACGAGGGCTCGAGCAGTACGACCCCGTGCTCGCGCGAGACCGCCCCCAGGACCAATACCTCGGATTTCACGCCGCCGATACGACGCGGGGCGAGATTCATCGCGGCGACGATCTGGCGCCCGACCAAATCCTCGGGGGTGTAGTTGTCGGTGAGCTGGGCCGAGCTGGTGCGCTCGCCGTAGGCCTCACCGAAATCGATGCGCAGGATGTAGGCGGGCTTGCGCGCCTTGTCGTGGACGCGCGCATCCACGATGGTGCCGGTGGCCATCTCAAGCTGGGCGAAATCGGCGTCGTCGATCATGGCAACTCCGTTGGGGCCGGCGCTATTCGACGCCCGATTCTACAGCGAACGCGCATCGCCCGCTGGCCGCCGACGGCCTACCTTGAGTCGCCCCGGGGGGTTTGCGACACTCGCTGCCCATCCGGAGCGGGGTCTTGCTCGGCGCCGGTGTGCCTGCGACAACCACGGTGACGGCGCCGCTTCGTCGATACGAAGGGGCCGGAGAGGGGTCGCCCGCGTGAAGAAGATCGGTATCCCGGCACTGGGGCTGTTCCTGATCTGGCTGCTGCTGTCCGGGCACTACACCGTGCTCGTGACCGGCCTGGGCGTGGCCTCGGCGATCGGCGTGGCGCTGCTGGCCAACCGCTTGGGCGTGCTCGAGCCCGACGGCCGCTCGTTCGCCTATCTCGGCCGTGTCGCGCTGTATCTGCCGTGGCTCGCCAAGGAGGTCGCGATGTCCAATATCGAGGTCGCGCGGCGCATCTGGCATCCGGCCCTGCCGATCCGCCCGCAGGTGATCCGCACGCGCGCCTCGCAACGGACCTCGCTCGGGCTCGCCACCTTCGCCAACTCGATCACGCTGACGCCGGGCACGCTCAGCATCGACGCCGACGAGCCCGGTGTGATCCAGGTCCACGCGATCGGCGACGCCACCGCGCAGAGCCTGCAAACGGGCGAGATGGACCGCCGCGTCGTCGCCGTCGAGGGCGGCTCGTGATGTTCTGGGCCTATGGCGTCGTCGCCGCGGTGCTGCTCGCGGTCATGCTGCTCGCACTCGGCCGCGCTATCGCGGGCCCGACGCTGCCCGACCGGGTGCTGGCGATGAACGCCTTCGGCACCGCGACCGTGCTGCTGATCGTCGCCATCGGCTTCATCGACGGCCGGCCCGCGTTCACCGACATCGGCCTGGTCTACGCCTTGATCAACTTCGTCGGCACGATCGCCCTGCTCAAGTTCTTCCAGTACGGCGACCTCGGCTATGCCGAGGCCGTGGAGGACGACGAATGAGCCTCGCGCTGGACATCGCGAGCTGGATCCTGCTGCTCGCGGGCGCGCTGTTCGCCCTGACCGCCGCGGTCGGCGTCGTCCGCCTGCCCGACTTCTTCAGCCGGACGCACGCGATCGGCGTGCTCGACACCGGCGGCGCGGCGCTGATCCTGCTGGGCTTCGGGCTCCAGACCGGGCTCTCGCTCGACAGCGTCAAGCTCGCGCTGGTGCTCATCTTCATCTTGTTGACCGGCCCCACGGCCGCGCATGCGCTGGCGCGCTCGGCACTGCACAGCGGGGTTCGCCCGCAGACCAGTGACACGGGGGACGAGTGATCGACACGCTCATCAACCTCGCGCTGCTGACGCTGTTGGCCGCGACCGCGATCGCGATCGTGCGCCTGCGCGGTCTGCTCACGCTGATCATGCTCGCCGGCATCTACAGCTTCCTCTCGGCGGCGCTTTTCACCTATCTGGATGCGGTCGACGTCGCCATGACCGAGGCCGCCGTGGGCGCCGGCATCACCACCGTGTTGCTGCTGCTCACGCTGACCCAGACGGGCGCCGGGGAGGCGGCCCCCGAGCGCCCGAGCCAGCGCATCGTCGGGCTGGTCGTGGTCGTCGTCACCGGGGCCGCCCTGGTCTACGCCACGCTGGACATGCCGCACTTCGGCGATCCCGAGGCGCCCGCACAGGTCCACGTCGCACCGCGCTATCTCGAGCAATCGTACGACGAGATCGGCATACCCAACGCGGTGACCTCGGTGCTGGCGAGCTATCGCGGCTGGGACACCCTGGGCGAGGTCGCCGTCGTCTTCGCCGCGGCCATCGGCGTGCTGTTGCTGCTCGGGGTCGAGCGCCACCGCCGCCCGCCCGCCGACGACGAGGAGGGCGATCGATGAGGCGCAACCCGAT
>CAYTWS010000082.1:0-4042 GCA_964442145.1 uncultured Ectothiorhodospiraceae bacterium
GCTCGCGCACGGCGCGGTATTCCGGCAGGTAGCGCCCGGCCTGGCGCATGATCCACACGGGCGGGCGATCGACGGGCTCACGCGCGAGCGCGCGCAACAGGCGGTCGTTGGCGAGGGCGGCCATAGTGGTCACCTCGATGTGCGCGCTGGCCCTAGGACAGCCTCGACTTCACCCGCGCGCTCACCTCGCCCATGTCGGCGCGCCCTTGGACACGCGGCTTGAGCTCGCCCATGATCCGCCCCATCTCCTTGATCGAGCTCGCCCCCGTGCTTGTAAGCGCCTCGTCGATGAGCTCATCGAGCTCGGCGTCGGTCAGGGGCTGGGGCAGGAAGTCGGCGAGCACGTCGAGCTCGGCTCGCTCCTTCGAGGCCAGGTCGTCGCGCCCGGCCGCCTCGTACTGCTCGATCGACTCGCGGTGCTGCTTGGCGAGCTTGTCGAGCACGGCCAACGTGCCTGCGTCGTCGAGCGAGGTCTGGTCGTCGATCTCGCGCTGCTTGATCGCCGATTGGATTTGGCGTAGCGCCGCTACGCGCTCCTTCTCGCCCGCCTTCATGGCGCGCTTGGTCTCGTCCGTCAGGCGCTGCTTGAGCGGGACTTGCGACATGCGGGGGGCCTCAGTAGAAACGAGCGCGGCGTTGTTGCTCCTTCGCTAGCTTCTTTTGGTGGCGCTTGATCGCTGCAGCGCGCTTGCGCTTGCGCTCGGCGGTCGGCTTCTCGTAGAACTCGCGCCGGCGGACCTCCGTGAGAATGCCCGCTTTCTCGCAGGAGCGCTTGAAGCGCCGCAGCGCCACCTCGAAAGGCTCGTTATCGCGTACACGTACCGATGGCATGGATCCGGATCACCCCTCAACAATGATCAGCGTCGCCTCGGCCCGCTCAGGCGGGCCCAGAGCACAAGCGCAGCAGTCTACCACGGCCACAGCGTGAGACAATGCAATGGCTACGCCCGAGCCCGTCTCCACGGAGCCGAAGACTATGCGCGTCCTGGGTATCGAGACCTCATGCGACGAGACCGCGGCGGCCGTCTACGACGACGAGCGGGGGCTGCTCGCGCATCTGCTGTCGAGCCAGGCGGCCATCCACGCCGACTACGGTGGTGTGGTGCCCGAGCTCGCCTCGCGCGATCACGTGCGACGGCTGTTGCCGCTGATCGACCGGGCCCTGGAGCAGGCCGGAACTTCCCGTCGCGCTATCGACGCGATCGCCTATACCGGTGGCCCCGGACTGGCCGGCGCGCTGCTCGTCGGCTCGGGGGTGGCCCAGGGGCTGGCGTGGTCGCTCGGGGTCCCCGTGCTCAGCGTCCATCATATGGAGGCCCATCTGCTCGCGCCCATGCTCGAGACGGAGCCGCCCGCGTTCCCGTTTTTGGCGTTGCTCGTCTCGGGGGGGCACACCCAGCTCGTTGCGGTCCACGATGTAGGGGTGTATCGGCTATTGGGGCGGACCATCGACGACGCCGCCGGCGAGGCCTTCGACAAGACGGCACAGCTTCTCGGGCTGGGCTATCCCGGGGGGCCGGCCGTGGCGCAAGCCGCCGCCGAGGGCCGGCCCGGGCGCCACGCTTTCCCGCGGCCTTTGGCGCGCCGCCCCGGCCTCGACTTCAGCTTCAGCGGGCTCAAGACGGCGGTACGCCATGCCTTCGACGCCAGCGACGGTTCCGTCCAGGCCCGCGCCGACATCGCGCGCGCCTTCCAAGACGCCGTCGTCGACATCCTGGTGCAAAAATGTGAGCGCGCTGTGGGTGAGACCGGTTTGGATCGGCTCGTGGTCGCCGGCGGTGTCGGCGCCAACTGTGCCTTGCGCACGGCACTGGGCGCACTCGAGGGTACGGCGCTCTACTTCCCGCGCATCGCGTTCTGCACCGACAACGCCGCCATGATCGCCTATGCGGGGGCTTGCCGGCTGGCCGCGGGGCAGCGCTCGCGGCGCCATATCGCGGTCGCACCGCGTTGGTCGTTGGCGTCACTGACGCCGCCTGGACCGGACACGGGCGCGGCCACGGCCTGAGCCACTAGCGCGGCGCGTTGGATTCGCTCGAGCCCCTGGCGAGGAGCTTGCGGATGTTGCCGCGGTGGCGCCAAATGAGCGCGACCGACACGACGATGGTGATGCCGATCAAGGCGGGCGAGTGCGTCACCAGGGCGACGTAGAGCGGGGCGAGTACGAAGGCCGCGAGCGAAGCGATGGCCGAGACGCGCGCGACCGCGATCACCGCCAGCCATGTCGCTGCCGTCAGCGCGCCGGCCCAGGGGATGGCGGTGGCCAGGGACCCGAGCGCCGTAGCCACACCCTTGCCGCCGCGGAAGCGGAAATAGAGCGGGTAGAGGTGGCCGAAGAAAGCGGCCGCACCCGCGAGCGCCCAAACGAGCGGGTCGGGGCTCAGCGCACGCGCGACGACCACGGCGATCACCCCCTTGAGCACGTCGCCGATGAGCGTCAGGGCTGCGGCATCGCGCCCAGCGGTGCGCAATACGTTGGTCGCACCGGGATTGCTCGAGCCGCCCGAGCGCGGATCGGCACGCCCCATGACCCGGCAGATCACGATGGCGCAGGCGACCGACCCCAGGAGGTAGCCGGCGACGACGGCGGCGGTGGCGGCGACGGGATCGATGGCCAAGCGCGTCATCCAATCGAGTGACGCCTGGATTGTAACCAAGACGCAAGCTCCGCGGACACGGCGACACCATGGCTGAGCAGGCCATCGAATGGCATGAGACGGGCGCTGGCACGCCCTTGGTCATCCTGCCCGGCTGGGGGCAGGGGCCCGGCGTGGTCGAGCCCTTGGCGCGTGCACTGGCGCGCGATCATCGCGTGCGTGTGGCGGCCCTGCCGGGCATCGCCGGCAGCCGGCCGGATGTATGCGGCCCCGATGTCGGGGCGATCGCTGACGCGGTCGCGCGCCATCAGCAAGCGCCCGCGATCTTTGTGGGATGGTCGCTGGGCGGCCTGGTCGCGTTGGCGGCAGCCGCCCGCTTGCCCGAGCGCGTCACGCGGCTCGTATTGCTGGCGGCGACGCCGCGCTTCACCGCGGCGCCGGGCTGGCCCGGTATGGATCCGGCCCTATTCGACCGGTTCGCCGAGGCCGTGGAGCACGATCCGGTCGCCACGCGCGAGCGTTTCTTGGGGCTGCAGCTCGCCCCGGGCGCCGGGCAGCGCGACGTGCTACGCCGGCTGCGCCGCATCGTTCGCGACGAGCCCGCTCCCGCGGTGGCGGCCCTGCGTGACGGCCTCGCGTTGCTGCGTCACAGTGACTTGCGGGCGACGGCGGCTACGTTGGCGTGCCCGTTCGATGCCATACTGGCCCGGCACGATCCCTTGGTTCCGGTCGCGGTTGCGCCCCACCTGCGCACACTGGGGGCGCGTACGCACATACTGGCGGATCTTGGTCATGCCCCGTTTCTCACGGCGCCGGAACGTGTCGCTACCCATCTAGCGGAGATCGAGCTTGAGCGAAGCACAAGCCCCTGACGCGATCGACGAGACCAGTGTCCGCCGCGCATTCGATCGCGCCGCGACGCACTACGATCACGCCGCCGATCTGCAAAAGGAGGTCGCCGATGAGCTCGTCGATCGCCTCGCCGGCATCCGGGTGACCCCGGAGCGTATCGTCGATCTGGGCTGCGGCACCGGCTATGCCCTCGACCGGCTCCAACGTATGTATCGCCGCGCCGAGGTGCTCGGTATCGATTTCGCGCCGGCGATGGCGGCGCGTGTCGGGGCAGGCGGCCGGATCCGCCGCCGCCCCGTGGGCATCTGCGGCGACGCCCGGCGGACACCGTTGCCCGACCAGAGTGTCGACATCGCGTTCTCTAACCTCACCGTCCAGTGGATCGACGATCTGCAGGCGTTTTTCACGGAGGTACGGCGTATCCTCCGCCCCGAGGGGGTGCTGATGTTCTCGACCTTCGGCCCCGATACGCTGAGCGAGCTGCGCCAGGCTTGGGCGGCCGTCGACAGTGAGGTCCACATCAACACCTTTTTGGACATGCACGACATCGGCGACGCCGTGCTCGCGGCCGGCCTGAGCGAGCCCGTCATGGA
>CAYTWS010000082.1:4142-7024 GCA_964442145.1 uncultured Ectothiorhodospiraceae bacterium
TGCACGACATCGGCGACGCCGTGCTCGCGGCCGGCCTGAGCGAGCCCGTCATGGATGTCGATCGGCTGCAGCGCAGCTACGGCGACGTGCGTGCATTGATGCGCTCGATCAAGGCGATCGGGGCCCACAATGCCGCCCGCGGGCGACCGCGCCACTTAACGGGCCGCCAGCGCTTGCGGCGCCTCGAGGCGGCCTATCCCGACTTCGATCAGGCGGGCAATGCGCGTGCCACCTGGGAGGTCGCTTATGGCCATGCCTGGGGAGCGGCGACGCCGCGCGCCGGCCGCGCTACCTCGGGTGAGTTCCACGTCCCGATCGAATCGATCGGTCGTCGACGCGCGAAGGACGGCGATTGAGCGGGTTGTGGGCATACGCTAGGATGTTTCCCCGAACACGCGCGGCCCCCCGCTCTCGCAATCGCATGCCGTGGTCGGTCCGAGGCCTCGCCGCTGGGTATACGGACTGCGGTTCGGCTTCCCGCCTCAAAGATTGCGCCCGGGCCGGAAAACTAAAGAGCTTGCTGGAGAATCAGGGTATGCGGCCTATCACCGCCAAGTCCGTCGCACTGGCAGGGCTCGCGCTCGGCCTCGCCGGGCCCGCGCACGCCGAGTGGGCGGTCAATATGCCCGAGGGCGTAACCCCCATCAGCCGCGAGGTCTATGACCTGCACATGCTCATCTTCGGGGTATGCGTGCTCATCGGGATCGGCGTGTTCGGGGCCATTATTTGGTCGATCATCCACCACCGCAAGTCGCGCGGGGCGGTCGCATCCCAGTTCCACGAGAGCACTACCGTTGAGCTGGTCTGGACGATCATGCCCTTTATCATATTGGTCGTCATGGCCATCCCGGCGGCGGGTGTGCTCGTCAAGATGGAGGACAGCAGCGAGCCCGCACTGACGATCAAGGTGACGGGCTATCAGTGGATGTGGCACTACGAGTACATGGGTGAGGACATCGCCTTCTACAGCAAGCTCGATACACCGCGGCGCGCGATCAACAACGAGCGCTCCAAGGACGAGGACTACCTGCTGTCGGTGGATAACCGGCTGGTCGTGCCGGCCGGCAAGAAGATCCGTTTCCACCATACCTCGAACGATGTGATCCATTCCTGGTGGGTGCCCGCCCTGTCGGTGAAGAAGGACGCGATCCCGGGCTATGTCAACACCAATTGGGCCTTGATCGAGGAGCCCGGTGTCTACCGCGGCAAGTGCGCCGAGCTCTGCGGCCGCGGCCACGGCTTCATGCCCGTGGTCGTCGAAGCGGTGCCACCGGACGAATTCGAGCGGTGGTTGCAGCAGCGCAAAAACGCCGACGCCAACGGCGCCGACGGCGATGCGACCACCGTCGCCGAGCAACAGTAAGGCGGAGACGAGCCGCTTACCTGGAGTGCATCAATGAGCGCAGTCAGCCACGACACCGAGCATCACCACGGCGAGCACGAGGCCGCCTACGGTCTTTCGCGTTGGCTGTTCACGACCAACCACAAGGACATCGGCACGCTGTATCTGTTCTTCTCGCTGCTGATGTTCTTCGTGGGCGGCTTTATGGCCTTCATCATCCGCAGCGAGCTGTTCGTGCCCGGTTTGCAGCTCGTGGATCCGCATCTGTTCAACCAGATGACGACGATGCATGCGCTGGTGATGATCTTTGGTGCGGTGATGCCCGCGTTCGTCGGCCTGGCCAACTGGCTCGTCCCCATGATGGTGGGCGCGCCCGACATGGCGCTACCGCGGATGAACAACTGGTCGTTCTGGATCCTCCCGTTTGCCTTCGCGCTGCTGCTGTTGACGCTGTTCCTGCCGGGCGGCGCCCCGGCGGCCGGCTGGACGCTGTATCCGCCGTTGTCGTTGCAGACCGGCTCGGCATTCCCGTTCGCGATCTTCGCCATCCACTTGATGGGGATCTCGTCGGTTATGGGGGCGATCAACATCATCGCGACCATATTCAATCTGCGCGCACCGGGCATGTCGCTGATGAAGATGCCCCTGTTCGTGTGGACGTGGTTGATCACGGCGTATCTTTTGATCGCGGTGATGCCGGTGCTGGCGGGGGCGGTGACCATGCTGCTCACCGACAAGTTCTTCGGCACGACGTTTTTCTCCGCGACCGGCGGTGGCGATCCCGTGATGTACCAACACATCTTCTGGTTCTTCGGTCACCCCGAGGTCTACATCATGATCCTGCCAGCCTTCGGGATCATCTCGGAGATCATCCCGACGTTCGCGCGCAAGCCGTTGTTCGGCTATAGCTCGATGGTGTACGCGACCGCCTCGATCGCATTCCTTTCGTTCATCGTGTGGGCACACCACATGTTCACCGTGGGGATGCCGCTGGCGGGTGAGCTGTTCTTCATGTTCTCTACCATGCTCATCGCCGTGCCCACGGGCGTGAAGGTGTTCAACTGGGTCGCGACGATGTGGCGCGGCGCCATGACCTTCGAGACCCCGATGCTGTTCGCGGTGGCGTTCGTGATCCTGTTCACCATCGGCGGCTTTTCGGGGCTCATGCTGGCGATTACGCCGGCCGATATCCAGTACCACGATACCTACTTCGTGGTGGCCCACTTCCACTATGTGCTCGTCCCGGGCGCCGTCTTCGCCATTATGGCGGCGGTGTATTTCTGGCTGCCCAAGTGGACCGGGCACATGTACGACGAGACATTGGGGAAGTGGCACTTCTGGCTATCGACCATCTTCGTCCATGTGCTGTTCTTCCCACAGCACTTCGTCGGGTTGGCGGGCATGCCGCGGCGTATCCCCGACTACTCGCTGCAGTTCGTCGAGTTCAACATGATCTCGACGGTAGGCGCGTTCGGCTTCGGGCTCTCACAGCTGATCTTCGCTGGGGTCGTGATCAAGTGCGTGAGCGGCGGTGAAGAGG
>CAYTWS010000083.1:0-7009 GCA_964442145.1 uncultured Ectothiorhodospiraceae bacterium
GGCCGCGGGCGAGCGCCTGTGGGTGTGCGCGGCCGCGTGCTTGACCGCTATGTGCGCCCGCTGCTGGCATCGCCGCGCCGACGTCGGCGCGTCCGCCGACTACCCGGACCTGTGCGCGCGCTGCGTGACCAACATCGCGGGCGCGGGCGAGCGGCGCCGCCACGCCTGAGCCCGCGATGCACCCGAGCCTGCCCTGGTTCGTCGTCGCCGGCGGCATCGTCGTCGCCGACCAGCTCGCCAAGTGGGCCGCGGTCGCGGGGCTGCGCCTGCACGAGCCCGTGGCCGTGCTGCCATTCTTCAATCTCACCCTGGTGCGCAACGAGGGTGCGGCATTCTCGCTGTTGGCGGGCGCGGGCGGCTGGCAGCGCTGGCTCTTCGTCGCCGTGGCGCTGGCGATCGCGGCGGTCATCGCCGTCTGGATCGCGCGCGGCGCCTGGCGCCGCCGGCCCACCGCCACCGCCCTGGCGCTCGTGCTGGGCGGCGCCATCGGCAACCTCATCGACCGGGCCCGCCTGGGCTATGTCATCGACTACCTGGACGTCCATGCCGCGGGCTGGCACTGGCCCGCTTTCAACGTCGCCGACGCCGCCATCACCTGCGGGGCTGTGCTACTGGCCTTCCTGGCCTTGACCGGGCGGGAGTAACGAAGAGGATCACGCAAAACCGCGAAGGACGCGAAGGCACGGCGCCAAGTTACCGTTTACAGCGGCATATCGCCCACATGAGGGAGAGTGAGCGGTCTGCGAGGGAGAGACCCTTTCCCCGCACGGCGCCGCCGAAATGAAGCTCAAGATACCTGGGCGCATCGGTGCTAAGCCGAGGTAGTCGTCTGTCACGACCGCCTTCATCTTTCCTATAGGGGCCTTGCTGCACGCTCGCGACTACGGGCGCACGCCCACCTTTGCGGCGGCCGTAGCCGACGCATACTGCCCTTTGCGCCCTCTTGGCGCGCTTAGCGCCTTTGCGTGGTCCCCAGCCGCGTCTAGCCAACCAGCCCGGGCTTTGGGCAAGCCTATGCGGGGGGTTACACTGCCCGACTGAACGAGTGGCTATCCGGAAGCTCCATGGACATCCTGCTGGCGAATCCGCGCGGGTTTTGCGCGGGCGTCGACCGTGCCATCGAGATCGTCGAGCGCGCCCTTGACATGTTCGGCGCACCCATCTACGTGCGCCACGAGGTCGTGCACAACCGCCGCGTCGTCGACGAGCTGCGCGACAAGGGCGCGGTGTTCGTCGAGGAGCTCGACGAGATCCCCGCGGGCGCGACCGTAATCTTCAGCGCGCACGGGGTATCGCAGGCGGTCGCCGACGAGGCCGAGCGCCGCGGGCTGCACGTGTTCGACGCGACCTGCCCGCTGGTGACCAAGGTCCACATGGAGGTCAATCGCTACGCCCGCAAGGGCTTCGATGTCGTGCTCATCGGCCATGACGGCCACCCCGAGGTCGAGGGCACCATGGGCCGCTTCGACCCGAGCTACGGCGGCCGGATCCAGCTGGTCGAGGACGTCGCCGACGCCCAGTCGGTGCAGGTGCGCGACCCCGAAAAGGTCGCGGTGGTCACCCAGACCACGCTATCGATCGACGATACGGCCGAGATCGCACGGGTGCTGCAGACCCGCTTCCCCGCGATGGCCACGCCCAAAAAGGAGGACATCTGCTACGCCACGACCAACCGCCAGGAGGCGGTCAAGGACATGGCGAATCAGGTGGACTTGATGATCGTGGTGGGCGCGGCCAACAGCTCGAACTCGAATCGGCTCAAGGAGATGGCCGAGAAGCTGGGCACCCCGGCCCGGCGCATCAACGACATCCACGAGCTCCAGCGCGACTGGATCGACGGCATCGACGCCGTCGGCGTCACCTCGGGCGCCTCCGCGCCGGAGCCGGAGGTCCCGGAGGTCGTCGCCGAGCTCGAGGCCGCCGGCGGCCGCCGCCGCGAGCGCAGCACGGGCGTCGAGGAGAACGTCGTGTTCCACCTGCCCAAGACACTGCGCATCCACCCCGCCTAGCACCTAGCGGAGTCGCACCCGGGCGCCGGACTACCAGCAGTCACCGGTGCCCGTCTTGCCGCGCTGGCCACGCGAATTGAACCAGAACGTGTCGCAGGTATCCCGCGTCTGATTGTCTTGCGGCGCCGCCTCGAGCCGAACACACTCCGTGAGCTCCCCGCCGCAGGCCTGCGCGCTCACCTGGTACCAACCGTCTTCGGTCTCCGCCGGATCGTTGGTGTAGCCGAGGTCGGTCATGTTGTCGGTGTACTCGTTGTTGGTCGTGTAGTAGCGCTCCTGGCGGTTCATCGCCTCTTGCAGAGCGGACTTCGCCTCGCTGCGATTCGAGCTCAAGACGTAATCCTGGTACGTGGGGATAGCGATCGTGGCCAAGACACCGATGATCGCCACGATCACCATAAGCTCGACCAGAGTGAACCCTAGCGCCAATCTACGGGCACCGCTGCGTGACGACATTATGCTCCCCCGTTTGCTCCCGCCCCACGTCTTCGCAAGAGCGTGTGAACGGGCGTCACCGTATTGGACGGCGGGCTGCGCCTAGGCGTTTCGCTTGCGCAGTCCCCCTGCCGGAGCCATCGCGGGCCATCGCTACGCCCGCTTTCGGCCGGTGCAGGCGGGGCCCATGTATCCCTGACCCTGGGGCGCCGCCAATGACCACCGCGGGCCAGCGGCGACGGCGACCAGGCCTAGCTCCGTTGGCTCGCCGTGTATCCGCGCCGTGTATCCGCGCCGTGCCCGGATTGTGGCGACTTAGCGCAGCTCCTGCCAGGACTGGCGGCCGCGGTCCTCGTCACCACTGTTTTCCTCGACCGAGTCGACATCGCCCTCCGAGGTCGAGCTGAGCTTGGTCTCGTTACCGCCTTGCTGGTCGTTCGCCATGATCGCGACCTGCGAGACCACGGCGTCCCGCTTGATCCCGGTCGCGTGGTTACCGCGGTCGGTCTGATCGTCGCCGTCGAAGTCGCCGTCCTGATTCAGATCGAACGGCGGCTCATCACGGCGGCTTCCGTCGCTCGCGTTGAGCTCCATGATCCAGCCCGTGCCGCCGAAGGCGCACGGACTGTTCTCCGGGATGAGCGTGGTGAAGATGATGCGGTCGTTGCGCACGATCGGGTTGGTGACGGCCTTCTCGCCCCGGTCAGTGCCCGGATCCGTCGGGTCGGGTGAGCCCGGCGCATCGAGGTCGAGGTACCAGCCGCCCTTGCCCTGGTCGGGACCGCTACCGTCATACCACTTGTTGATCTTGTTGGCACTCGTCGTGCGCACCGTCTGGTCCTCGGGGTCGTCCTGGAGGTCGTCGTTCTCCGGGTCGACCGTGGACTCGCGCAGGATGTGCTGCTCCAAAAGCTCGCTGCGATCGAACTTGTTACTGCCGTTGTCCCAGATACCGTAGAACGCGTTTTTCGGTGTATCGGTCGGGGTGGCATCGTCGGTCTCGATGTACTTGCCCGTGCCGAAGTACACCATGTAGCCGCCCTTGCCGTCGGGATGGCGCGCGATCTGCGGCCGCACCGTGATCGCCTGCGCCTCGCCGCTGGCGTTGACGGCCTCGAACAACGGCGTGGGGTCACCGCCGCTACTTGCGGGCGACACCGTCTGCCAATCGCTCGGCGCTGCGGCCGATGACAGGTCGGACGAGGTATTGCTCGCATCGCCGTCGGTCAGGTCGAATTTCCATAGGTTGCCGAACAGGTCGCCCGCGTAGGCGAAGTCGGCGACGCCATCCTGGTCGACGTCGGCGACCGCCGGGGACGACAGCCCGTTGGGCCGGTCGTTGCCCGTGGGATCGTCGCCCGGCCCGACCTTGGTGTCGATCTTTTTGATGAGGCTGCCATCCTCCAGATCGACGATATAGAGCACGGCATTGCCGCTGCCCTTGTTGTCGTCACTGGCCGTGCTGTTATAGCCGTTGCCGAAGACGGCCGCCCACTCGCCGCTTGCGAGCCGCACGACCGAGGGCTTGCCGTAGGTGAAGCCGAGGTCGGAGTCGCCGTTGGCCGGATCCCCGGTGGCCGACGTATCGGTGTCGTTGAACTCCCACATCACGATGTCGTCCGCGTTGCCGGGGTCGGCGGCGTTATTGAACTGGCTCGGATCCGTGACGTCCAGGGCATAGAGGCCCTGGCCGCCGCCGCGGAGGCCACCGACGAGCACGCTGCTCCAGCTGCCGTCGACATACGCATCCACATAGGTCGGCGAGCCGTCGACGTAGAAGTCGTGGTTGTAGTCCGGGTCGGTCAGCTTGTTGAGCTTGTCGAAGCTCGCGTCGGGGACGTAGGCGAAACGCTCTTCCCCCGTCTCGGCGTCGAAGCCGTGCAGCATGCCGTCGTTGCCGCCGACGTAGACCATCGCATCCCGGCTTTCGTTATTCTGGACGAAGCTGGAGTAGGAGTCATCCGGCTCCGAGCCGAAGGGCCACGTGCGCGGATAGAAGAACGCCGGCGTGCCGACATAGGTGGGCGCGGAGTTGACCAGATCGCCCAGCACCGAGTCGCGCTCGCGGAAGTCGCCGGGGGTGTTGCCCTCGTTGCTGCGGTCGCCCCGGAGGAACTGGAGGCGCGCCTCGCCGCTGCCGTCGTCGCTACCCGTCACGGGGTTCTTGTCGAGCGCCTCGCTTTGGTCGACATCGAGCTCGTCGACGCCCGGGCTGGCTGGGCTGCTCGGCCACTCGAACGGGATGCCGTCGCGGTTCGAGGGCTTGAAGGTGATGATCTCGCGATCGTCCGGGTCGCGCGCGTCCAGCTTGTTGGCGGCGCTCCAACTTGGGCTATCCTCGGGCACGATTGTGGTGTATTCCTCCTGCACCCCGGCCTTCGTGTCCAACCTTTTCTCGATTAGCTCAAACGCGAGCAAGTCGCCGGTCCAGTTGGCGGTGTCGAAGCGTGCCTGGTAGAGGCGGGAGTCACCGCGGAACGATTGCGAGTTCAACGCCACCGACGAGGCGGACGACTCGCGCTCGGTAACACCGAGGAACGCTGCTCGCAGAGACGACTCGAGCTCTCGCGGGTCCTGCGCGAAGAAGTAGGTATCCGGCGAGCCGTCGCCATCCTGGTCCCATTCGGACTGCTGGTCCGGGTCGCCGTTGCTGTCGCCTTCCGCCTCCTCGAAGCCGCCCCACTTGGCGGCGAGCCTCAGCGGATCCTGGAGGTTCTGCGCGCCCGAGTCGCCGATCACATAGCGGGCCTCGGTGAGCGTGCCGCTCTTCTGACCGTGGTTGCAGTCGCTGCAGCCGGGCGAGCCAGAAGCCGGATCCGTATAGTCGAAGTCGTTGATACCCGAGTGCACGTGGAAGCCGTCCTCGGTCACGCCATTGAGGACGTAGCCAAAGCCCATCTTGTGAGGCGTCGACTGGGCGTGCACGTCGGTGGTGACCACGAGCTCGGGCGTGGCGGGGGCCGTGTCGACGTTGACCGTGATGGTGCCCCACATGTCCTGGTCGAAGTCGCCGCCTTGCTCGGAATCCTCCCAGTTGACGTAGAGCCTCGCATGGCCGTTGCTGAAGTCCTGCTCGACCACTTGGAAATCGACGATGGAGCAGTTGCCGTCCGGATCGGGCTCACGGTTCCGGCACGCGGGCAGCAACTCCACGGTCCGATCCGTGCCCGGGACCTGGATCTCGATCGCGTAGGTCGACGGCTGCAGGTTGACGCCGTAGGTCTTGACCGTTTGCTTGTCCTCACGGTCGCTACGGATGTCGGTCGTCTTGGCGTGGTGCGCCAGGCCGGCGACCTGGTAGGAGCCCTCCAACCGCGCGGCGTTGGGGCAGAGCCCGCGCACCTCGGCGAGCTCGCCGACCGTCTTGGCCGTGCACAACCGATCCGGGCCCGCGCCGCCCGCGTCCCCGAGGAAGAACTCGTTGCCGTGAATGTTCTCGGCACTACCGATCTCGTTGGTCACCGTGTCGAGCGTCGTGCCGACCGTATCGATGTCGCTGAAGCCACCCAGCTCATTGGCGTCATAGGAGACGGAGCTGGTATTGAACTGCAGCACGTTCAACGGCGCGCAGTACTTCTCCGAGTCGGCGATCGGGTCTTGCCAGCTGGGACTTTTGACATCGGACAACAAGGTACTGTCATCGGCGGTGAAGGCGCTGGTTGGCGATTCGCCGGCCATGTAGCGCAACGCCTCCAGGAACATCTCGGATTGCGGGTTACCCCAGTTCTTGCATTGGCCGTTGGAGAAGCTCCCCATGCCATAAGCGCAGTCGTCACCGCTACTATCGGTGTAGGTGCCAGCGTTGTGGTTGTAGTCAACGATACGCAGTGCATCGAGGGCGCTGATGATGCCGCCATCGGAAGGGGCGGCCTTGAACGTGCCATCGCTGTTGACGTTGATCTCGTCGCTCAGGTCGTCCTCGATGTTCTTGCGGACGATGCCACCCGACTTGTTCTTCTTGTAGCTACCCGTGATCAAGCCGAATTGGGCACTACCATCCTCGCCGTAGGTCTGCATGACACCCGCCGGCTTGAAGTTGCCGTCGGGATATTGGCGGCAGTTCTCGTTGTTGTCGTTGTTGGCGTCCGACGGGTCGCCGTCGCGGATGAGATCGTCGCCGCCACCCGCCGATTCGTCGACACACACCTCCACCCGGGCAATATAGTCCGAGGCACCGCTACCGCCGTTGACACCGTCGTTGGACTCATTGGGATTGGAGTCGTAGGCATTGATGCCCGAGGCGGTCACGTCGTTGTCATTCAGGGCGCTTTCCTCGTCGTCCCACTGACACTGCCAACGCTCGTTGGCGTTCCATAGGGAGTAGTTGCCCTCGGCGATCCGCATCAGTGGAGGCGCGGTGACGTCCTGCGACCACTTGGTGCCGTCGACATACGTAGTGTTACAGATCGTTATCCCGTTTCCGTTCGCCTTAGTCGGGTCCGACGGCGGGCCAGTGCTTACGCTGTCGAAGGGCGTGAGCTTGTCCAGGTCGGATTCGATGTCCTCGCGCTCATCTTCTAGGGATTCGATGCTCCTGTTTTCGGTTTCGATCCGTTCTCGTACTC
>CAYTWS010000084.1:0-6886 GCA_964442145.1 uncultured Ectothiorhodospiraceae bacterium
TGGTGACGGCGTTGGCCTCGATCGGGCTGCTCGGTCTGGCCGGCTGGTTCATCACCGCGCCGGGCGTAGCCGGACTGGCCGTCGCCGCCGGTGCCCAGTTGACCCTGGACATCTATACCCCCGGTGCCGGCATCCGTGCCTTCGCCCTCACGCGCACCGCGGCCCGCTACGGCGAGCGCGTAATCCACCACGACGCCGTCCTGGCGCTATTGGCGCGGTTGCGTACGCGCGTCTTCGCCGCCCTCATCCGCCTCGATCCGCGCACGTGCGCATCCTTCGCCGACGGAGGCGTCCTGCAGCGCCTGACGAGCGACGTGGACGCATTGGATCAACTCTACCTGCGGAGCATCGCGCCACCCGCGGTGGGCCTGGTCGCGCTAGCGGCACTGTCCGGCGCGGTCTACTTCATCGATGCCACGCTCGCAATCGCTATCGGCCTTGGCCTGCTCGCCGTCGCTGGCGCCGTGATGGCCGTCACGGCACGCACGAGCCGCCGCGCCGGAGCCGCGATCGTCGACCATGAGGAGCGCCTGCGCTGCCAAGCGGTCAGCGCGATCGCCGGCCTCGCCGAGCTGTGCGCGTTCGGTAGCTGGCCGCGCCAGCGCGAGCGCTTAGACGCCGAAGGCGATGCCCTGGTCGACGCCCAGCGCGGCACTGTACTGTCCGCGGCGACCGGTGAGGCCGTGGTCACACTGGCCGTACACGGCACGGCCGCAGCCACCCTCGTCGCCGGGCTCGTCGCCTACAGCGAAGGCGAGCGCACCCTGGCGCTGGCCGTGCTCGTGCCCCTGGCCGTGCTCGGTCTCTCCGAGCTGCTGGGCCAAGTGCCGGCCGGGGCGGCGACGCTGGCGCGAACGCGCATGGCGGCCGGGCGCCTCAATCGCCAACTCGCCACCGACGCCGCCGTAGCGGCGCCGCACACCGCGGGCACGCCACCGCGACGCAACGACCTGCGCCTCGAGCGGGTCGCGTTCACGCCGGGCCCCCTAGCCGACCCCGTGCTGACCGGCGCCGACCTCACCGTCGTCGAGGGTGAGACCGTCGTCGTAACGGGGCCATCGGGCAGCGGCAAGTCGACGTTGGGCGATCTGTGCGCACGGCTGATCGACCCGGGCAGCGGTCGCGTGCGCCTCGGCGGAACAGATCTGCGCGACTTGGGGCAGGAGACCTTGCGCGCCCGGATTGCCTACCTGCGCCAAGACGAGCACCTGTTCGCCGAAACGATCGCGGAGAACCTGCGCCTCGCCGCGGCGGACGCCAGCGACGCCCGACTCTGGCATGCCCTCTGGGTCGCCGCTCTGGACGAGTGCGTCGCCGCCCTCGACGGCGGCCTCGATACCTGGCTCGGATCGGGGGGAACCGGCTTATCGGGCGGCGAGGCCCGGCGGCTAACGCTCGCGCGGGTGGTCCTGGCGGATCGCCCCGTCAATGTGCTCGACGAGCCCCTGGCGGGTCTCGATGCGGCCACGGCGGCGACGGTCGCCGAGCGCCTCGACCGCGCGCTCACCCATCGCACCGTGCTGGTGTTCGCCCACGCCGGCGCCGCGATTCCGGCACCGCAGCGCCGCTACGCGCTGCGTGGCGGTCGGCTCCATCGGAGCCCAACACCGCAGGGCTGAGGCGCCCGCCTCATCTGACCCAACACGGGCCGTACGCGGCGGGCACGCGCATGGGCCGGTAGGCCCGCATCGCCGGAGCGCGAAAGCGCGCAGGCGATGCGGGCGCAGAGGCCGTGGGACCCATGTGCGGCATCGCGAGCCCGCCCGCCTTGGCTGGCGCCAAGACGGGCCTACCTCGTTGGGCTCTTGCACGGGCGGGTAGGCCCGCGGCGCCGGAGCGCCCGCTGATGGTGTCGATCGCGATTCCCCGGTCCTGCGCCACCGCTTGTCGAGCCCGCTCGACCACTGTGGATCGGTCTCAGCGAGGGTTTGGATGGCCGCATCGACCCAGTCGTCATACATCGGCTCGGGAATGCCGTAGCCTCCGGCTGCCTGCGTCTTGCGGAGCCGCTCGAGCGCCTACTGTCGTGCCGTCTAGGCCCGCGCGCAGGCTCCCTCCCGCCGTCACCCGAGAAAACATGGTGTAATGCGCCCGGTCCTGACTCGTCCGGCGATGGCGATTCGATGAGCGCTTCACGCAAACGCAACCTCGCGACACGGGCCATCCACGCCCACGGGCGTGCCGATCCCAACGGCAGCCCGCATCCACCCATCTACAACACCACGACGTTCGCGTTCCCGGATACCGCGACACTCCTGGATGCCGTCGACGGCCGGAGCCATGCCGCCTTCTATACGCGCTTTGGCGACAATCCGACCATCGCGGCGTTGGAGCGCACGCTGGCGAGCCTCGAGGAGGGCGAAGGCGCCCGCGCGTTCGCCTCCGGCATGGGCGCGATCGCCGCACTGTTCCTGACCCACGGGCGCGGCGGTGTGGTCTGCCTGGGCGATGCCTACGGCGGTACACTCGAGCTCGCCGGCGAGCAGCTACCCGCATTGGGTATCCCCTCCTGGCTCCTGCTCGGCGACGAGCTCGAGCGCCTGGACGAAGCAGTAACCGCCGGCGCCGGTCTCGTGTTCCTGGAGACGCCCACGAATCCCGCCCTGGAGGTCTTCGACATCGCGGCCCTGGCCGAACGGGTCCACGCGCACGGGGCCTTGCTAGCGGTCGACAACACCTTTGCGTCACCGGTCAACCAGCGCCCCCTCACGTGCGGCGCCGACCTCGTGGTCCACAGCGCGACGAAGTTCCTGGGCGGGCACAGCGATCTCACGGCCGGGACGCTCGTTGGGCCCGAGCACTTGCTCGCGCCGGTGGGCCATTGGCGTAAGAATCTCGGCTCCATGCCCGCGCCGGAGACGGCCAGCCAGTTGCTGCGCAGCCTGCGTACGCTCGTGGCGCGGATCGAGCGCCACAATGGCAATGCCCAGGCAGTCGCTGAGGCCATGCAGGACGAGCCCGCGGTCGCGCGCACGTTGTATCCGGGTCTACCGGAGTTCCCCGGACATGCGTTAGCCGCACGCCAAATGGATGGTTTCGGCGGGATCGTCACCCTGGAGCTCACCGGCGGGCGCGAGGCCGCCACGGTCACCGCCGACCGGCTGGCCCTGTTCCAGCTCGCCGTGAGCCTCGGCGGTACCGAGAGCCTGGTGACCCAGCCCTGCACGACCACCCATCACGATCTGAGCCCGACCGAGCGCCAGCGCCGGGGCATCAGCGACGCCATGCTGCGCCTGTCCGTGGGCCTCGAGGACCCCGCCGACCTCCTCGCCGACCTGCGCCAAGCGCTCGCAGGAGGCCATGACCGGACGCATCCGCCGGACGCTCTGCCCATGACCGTTGCCGACTCCCCGCGGCGCTACCCGATCGACGTGCGCGCGTTCGAGCCCTACGAGCGCGTGCCCCTGCTCGAGATGAGCCTCGGGCAACTGGCGCCGGGCGAAGCCGTCGAGGCCGTATTCGACCGTTGGCCCGCAGTGCTCGTGCGCTATCTCGAGCAAAACTACGCGGACCGATTCGAATGGTGGCACGACGGCGGCGGTGTCGACTGGACCTGCCTGGTGATTCGCCGGCGCCCTGCGTGATCCCGTCGTCGAAGGCCGTCGATCGATCAGCTGTTGGCCTACGCGGCGGGTCTCAACCCCCGCCGCCCGCCGCCGTAGCCGCGCCCGGGCTCGGCTCCCCGTTGTCGCAGCGCTTACACCAGAGCATGAAGCCGATCATCGAGGCGCGCCCCTGCGCGGTGACCACCCAGGGCCGCTGGAACCAGGGCGGCTGATGGCGCACGTGGCGGGTATGGCCACACGCCAGATCCGCCACCCAGTGGCCCTCTTCATCGGTGTGGAAATCCACGATCGGCTGATGCATCGCCCCTGTCGCCCTCGACCTCAACGCGCGGGCACACGCAGCAGCAGTGCCAGCAACAACACGAGCCCGGCGCTCCACAACAGCGCGGCTAGGCCGAGGCCCCATGTGCCGGCGCCGCCGAGTAGCCGCGCCAACGCCGCTGCGCTGATCAACGCGCCAACGGCCGGTAGTGTCCAGGCCTCGCCCGGCTCGCGCTTGTTGCGCGTCAAGCGCACCCGCGCCATGACACCGGTCGTCAAGGTGCCGAGCGCGCCCACGGTAATGGCATGGGTCGCCGTGCCAGCGGGCACTAGCTGGCCCAGCCAGCTCGCGCCCAACACGGCCAATCCCGCGACCAACCAGGCATAGCCGAGCCCGAGGCACCACAAGTCCGCCCGCCCGCGGGCGTCCCATAAACGCCAACGCAACAGGCGCACCAGCGCGATCGCGGCGACTATCATCACGAGTATGGCCGCTAGCGTACGCCCGTGCGGCAGCAGCAGTGCCACCATCGCCAGCGGCAGGCAAACCAGTAGGCCGGCCTCCAGTCGCGGCTGTACACGTGCCTCCAGATGACCGCCGCTGCGCTGGATCGCGCCCGCGGCCGCGGGCGCGATGATCCGCCCCCCCATGAACAACATCAGCAATGCGAACACGAGCACGGTCTCCTCGAGCACCAGGAACTGCAGCCAAGTCTGGGTCGTGACCAGCCCGAGCTGAAAGACCACCACGGCGACGGACAGCGCGATCAGCAGCGGACCCGTCGCCCGGTTGCGCCACTTTTTCGCGCTGCGCAGGAATGGCGGGACCACGATCGCGGCGAGATACAGGGCAAAGGCGGCGTTGGCCGTCAGCGCCAGCGCGCTCGCCGGCGCGGTCAAGAAGGTCACGCGCGCCAACGCCCACAGGAGGGCGAGCCCGGTGAGCTGGGCCGCGGTGGCACGCCCGACCAAAAACCCCGTGACCACCGCCAAGGCATAGCCGAACAGGAGCTCGTGGGCATGCCCGGGGATGCCCGCGAATGCGGGTAGCAAAGGCCGGCCCGAGACCATCCCATGGACCGACAACGGCACGACGAGCGCCCCATAGAGCGTGGCCGCGGGGAAGAACAACCCCTCGGCTGCCCGGCCGCGCGCGCGTCGGCTGCCCCGTGTCGGCGTGTCACTGGCTGCCATCTGCTCGGCTCCACTCGGTCGGGCTCGCGCCCTGGGCGGGCGATACAACGGGAATAGCGGCGCCGGCTATGCTATCGTAAAGCAGCATTTTCAACGCTTTTTTCTCGATCGATCGCGCCCTTGGGAGGCTGTGCGAATAGCCCGGCCCCCCTACGGCGCGCATGCCACAAGGCAGGTGAGTCGGACGGCCTCCTAGCGCTATGGGCCGCGCCCGCGCTGCCATGGCGACGGAGCAACACCATGAGGCTGACGCAATACACCGACTACGCCCTTCGTGTGCTGATGTATCTGGGCCTGCGGGGCGAGCAGCGGGTGACCATCACCGAGATCGCCGAGCGCTACACCATCTCGCGCAATCACATCATGAAGGTCGTCTTCCAGCTCGGACAGCTCGACTACGTCGAGACCACTCGGGGCCGCAACGGCGGCATTCGACTCCAGCAATCGCCCGAGGCCATCAACGTCGGCGAGGTCGTGCGCTCGATGGAGCGCAATCTCGACCTGGTCGAGTGCTTCGGGGCCGACAACCAATGCTGCCTCACCCCCGCTTGCGTGCTCCGCGGGGCCGTCGGCGAGGCCTTAGCCGCCTTCTTCGCCGTCCTCGATCGCTATACATTGGCGGATCTGCTCGGTCCGCGCGACCGGTTGGCCGCCCAGCTCGGGCTCCCCACGACCCAGTGACACGCCGACGCGGGTAAGCCGAGGGATGCCCGGCGTCGGTTCCGCGCCCGCATGACCCCGCCCCCGACGCCCAATCAAAAATCGTATATGCTATACTGCAAATTGCAGCCGGCCGATGGTATGCGCCGTTCCCGTGCCAACGCCGATCCCGATCCGTCGACCGGGTCGCACATGCATGCACCGCTGTCGTGTCTCGCATCGCGCCCGCGAGCCGTCACACGCACGCAATGCCACGCGACTACGCTGCGCTGCAGGGCGTAGCCGGAGGCCACCAATGGCCCCCGCATCCCGACGGCCGGTGGCGACGCCACCCCGGCCGAGCTCTACCGAAACAATTGTCCTGCGGGGGTCGTCGCGCCTCCGCGACTGACGGAGGCCGAATGGCGGAAGTAGCGACAAAGAGCGAGGCCCTGGCCGATCGCATGCTCATGTGCACCATTTGCGGTTGGCTCTACCACGAAGCACGCGGGGTTGCGGGCGCCATCGCCGCCGGCACGCCCTGGACGCAAGTACCGTCGTCGTTCGTATGCCCGGAATGCGCAGCGGGCACCGAGTGGTTCCAGGAATTCCGGATTGGGGGTAATGGATGCTGACGGATGCGGCCACGGCCGAGCCGGAGCCACCGTTGGTACTGACGATGGCCGCGGTGGACCGCCTGAGCCGGCTGCTCGCCGAAGCGGACGAACCCGCATCGCTGGTGCGCATCGAGGCCCACGGTGACGATGTCCATCGCACGTTCTCCTTCGGCCTCGAGGCGGAGGCCCAACACGAGGATCTCGTGCTCGATTTCGCCCGCGTTCGTGTGCTGCTCGACAGCGACACCCACACCATGCTTCGCGGTTTCGAGCTCGACTACCGCGACGACGACCAAGGCGAGCGCTTCGTGATCCGCCGCTGCCAATGAGCACAGTATTGGGCTCGCGCAAAGGCGCGAAGTACGCGACGAGTGAAGACGATTCGTCGCTCTCACTTCGACCCGCTTGCTGAGACAAGAGTTTCCTCATGGCGCCCTTTGCGCCTTTGCGTGACCCCGACAACATACGGCGTCGATGCCATCCGGACAGCCGAAATGGCCCTCGAGGCCGGCGCAAATCAGTGACGATGAACGACAGGTAGATCGCGCCCTTTCAGCAACCGCTGCCAATACATCCACGGCAATAGCCGCGTCTTGAGCCACCACGCGC
>CAYTWS010000085.1:0-5755 GCA_964442145.1 uncultured Ectothiorhodospiraceae bacterium
TCGACCCCGCAGGCGCGGCGTTTGGCCGAGGCCGGCTTGTCACGCGTGACGGTCAGCCTCGACAGCATCGACGATGCCACGTTCATGGCGATCAACGACGTCGGCTTCCCCGTGGCCAAGGTGCTCGAGGGGATCGACAACGCCGGCGCGGCCGGCCTGCCCGTCAAGATCAACGCGGTGGTCCAGCGCGGCGTCAACGAGGACCAGATCCTGCCCATGGCCGGCTACTTCCGCGGCAGCGGCCACATCCTGCGCTTCATCGAGTTCATGGACGTGGGCACGACCAATGGCTGGCGTCTCGCCGATGTGGTCTCGGCGCGCGAGATCCGCGACAAGATCGACGCCGTCTGGCCCATCGAGCCCGTCGAGGCCAACTATCGCGGCGAGGTCGCCGAGCGCTGGCGCTACCGCGACGGCACCGGCGAGATCGGCCTGATCGCGTCGGTGACCCAGCCGTTTTGCGGCTCGTGCACACGCGCCCGGCTATCGGCCGACGGCGCGCTCTATACCTGCTTGTTCGCCGGCGTCGGCTTCGATCTGCGCGGCCTGATGCGAAGCGGGGCCGACGACAGCCGCCTGCACGAAGAGATCGCGGGGATTTGGACCCGGCGCAGCGACCGCTACTCGGAGCTACGCTCGGACGAGACGGTGCTGCAGCCCAAGGTGGAGATGTCATACATCGGCGGTTGAGCGCGCCGCCCCCAGACCGCCACGGCATGCTGACCGGGGCCGCTCGGCGGGCCGCCGTACAGCGAGAGGAGTCGACGCCATGAAAGTCTCGCGGATACTGCATACCAAAGGCGGCGATGTCGCGACGGTCACGCCGGAGCGGCCCGTTCTCGAGGTCGTCGCCGAGATGCGCTCGCGCGGGATCGGCGCCCTGGTGGTGGTCGAGCCCGATGGCAGCATCGCCGGTATCCTGTCCGAGCGCGACGTGGTGCAGGCTCTGGCCGACCACGGTGAGCGCCTGGCCCAGCTCACCGCGCGCGACTTGATGACCAGCGATGTCACCGTATGTGACCCCAGCCACGACGTGCACTACGTGATGCGCCAGATGTCGGGGGGGCGCTTCCGCCACGTGCCCGTGGTCGAGCAAGGCCGCCTCGCCGGCATCATATCGATCGGCGACGTCGTGCGCGCCCGCATCGACGAGCTCGAGCGCGAGACCGAGGCGCTACAGCACTACATCTCGGGCTGAGCCGCGGATGCGTGCTCGCTCGCGCCCACGACGACGCCCCGAGCGAACCAGTGACCGACGCCCCACCGCCCGCGCAGCACCTGTATGAAGCTGCGCAACCGTGAGGTCGCCGCCGTGTTCGAGCGCCTCGCCGATCTCCTCGAGATCGAGGGCGACAACCCATTCCGGGTACGCGCCTATCGCAATGCCGCCGGCACCATCGCAGGGCTGCCGGCGCCGATCGGCGAGCTCATCGCCGACGGCACCGATCTGACACAGTACCCCCACATCGGCCGCGAGATAGCGGACAAGCTCCACACCATCGCTGAGACGGGCCGCCTACCCGCGCTCGACGCCGTGGGCGAGCGCGTGCCCCCGGCGCTCGCCGACCTGATGACCATCGAAGGCCTCGGTCCCAAGGGCGTCAAAGCGATTTACGACCACTTCCACGTGGGCTCGCTGGACGAGCTCGAGCAGCTCGCGCGCGCGGGCAGCTCGCGCGCGCGGGGCGTCTACGCGAGCTCTCCGGCTTCGGCGCGAAAAAGGAAGCGGCCGTCATCGACAGCATCGAGCGCCTACGCGCCCAGAGCCACCAGCGCACGCGTCTCGACACGGCCGAAGAGCAAGCCCAGCCACTCGCCGACCACCTCGCCGGCCTAGACGGCGTCGAGACGGTCGCGATCGCGGGCAGCTACCGTCGCCGCCGCGAGACCGTGGGCGACATCGACATCCTCGCAGCCTGCCAAGACGGCGATGCCGTGATGGCCGCCGTCGTGGCATACCAGGCCGTCGACGAGGTCCTCTCGCACGGCAGCACGCGCTCGAGCGTGCGCTTGGCCGGTGGGCTCCAGGTCGACGCGCGCGCGCTCGACCCAAAGCATTGGGGCGCCGCGCTCATGTATTTCACGGGGTCGAAGGCGCACAACGTGCGCCTGCGCCAGCGCGCCCTCGAGCGCGGCTGGAAGCTCAACGAGTACGCCCTGTGGGACGGCGACGAGACGGTGGCGAGCACCACCGAGGCCGCGATCTACGCCCGCCTCGGCCTCGACTGGATCGCGCCCGAGCTGCGCGAGGATCAGGGCGAGATCGAGGCGAGCGAACGCGCTGGCCTGCCGCGCCTGGTCGAGACCGACCAGCTATGCGGCAACCTGCACGCCCACACGACCTGGAGCGACGGCAAGGCGACCCTCGAGGAGATGGCCCAGGCGGCACGGGCCCGCGGCGACGCCTATCTGGCGATCACCGATCACGGGCCCAAGGTGCGTGTAGCCAACGGGCTCTCGCCCGAGCGCCTCGCCGAGCAGGGCCGCGCCATCGACGCCCTCAACGCCGAGCTCGACGACCTGATGCTGCTCAAGGGCTGCGAGGTCGACATCCTCGCCGACGGCGGTCTCGACCTGCCGGACGAGGCCTTGGCCGGGCTCGACGTGGTCGTGTGCTCGATCCACTACAACCTGCGCCTGGACCGTGACGAGCAGACCCAACGCGTGCTGCGCGCCATGGACAACCCGCACTTCATGATCTGGGGCCATCCCACCGCGCGCGAGATCAACCGCCGCGAGCCCATCGATATCGACCTCGACGCCTGTTTCGAGGCCGCCGCCGCGCGCGGGATCGTGGTCGAGATCAACGCCCAGCCCAAGCGCCTCGACCTCTGCGACGCCGACATCCGGCGCGCCTTGGACAAGGGGTGCCAATTGGTGATCAACACCGACGCCCACAGCGCGGCCAACCTCGAGCTGCAGCGCTTCGGGGTCGCCCAAGCCCGGCGTGCTTGGGCGCATCCCGACGCCGTGGTCAACACGCGCGGGATCGACGCCATTACCCGCTTGCGCCGGCGATCTTGAGCCCGGCTAGAGACGCCGCATCGCGCCCGCCACGAAGCGCGACGGGCGGCGCGTCACGCCGCCCGCCGGGTAGTCCGTACCCGCCCTGACCTAGGCCTCGGCGTCGCCCCTCTCGGCCGGCTGGCGCTGCCACATCTGGGCATAGAGGCCATTGCGCGAGGTTGCCCGGTATCGGTGTGCAGGTGGGGATTGTCGGTGCACCACCCCCTCATGGCCGAAAGGGCATGCGCCGCCCATAGGCGCTAGCACGCCTCAATCGTCTTCGTCGGGCAGTAGCGCCTCGGGGACCTCGAAACGACACCCGATCCGGTAACCCGCCTGACCCAGCTCCTCGACGTAGACGATCTCTGCGTCGAGTGGCTCACCGATGGGCTGACCTTCGTTGTTGAGGATCTCGACCTGGATCCGCTCGGATTGCGGCTCCTGCGTCGTCATCACGGCGACGCCACCGCGGCCCGCATCGGCCAAGCGGCACGGCAATCCATCGCTCTTGCTGCCGGCCGGGCGAATACGGATCCCCACGTCGACGTCGTATCGCGGGTGGCTTCGACGGTCACTCTCACTGCCCATGCTGCCTCCCCAGCCGGCACACGCCGGCCCGTAATACACTGCCCCCGACCGGCCCGACTGCCATGCCGGCGCCAGCCACCGCGCTCAAGCAGTCGCGGCCAGTGCGACCCCTTCGTCGACTCGACCCCAGGCGGCGTCGATGACGTCGACACCGCCGCCGCCCGCGGCGCCTTCGGCGAGCACACGGCGCCACGCGCGAGCACCGGGGCATCCTTGGAAAATCCCGCTGAGATGGCGCGTCATGTGCCCGAGCGCCGTGCCCCGATGGAGCTGCGTGTCCACATAGCGCCGGTAAGCGGCAACGACCTCGCTGCGGCTCGGCCCGCGGGAGTCACCCCAGAAACGCCGATCCGCCTCGGCTAGCATGTATGGGTCCCGATCCAGCGCCCGCCCCAGCATGCAGCCATCGACGTAGCGCAAGTGGTCGGCCACCGCCTCCAGCGACTGGATACCGCCATTGATGACGACCGGCGTATCCGGCCAGTCCTGCTTGAGGCGGTAGACGCGCTGATAATCGAGTGGCGGCACCTCCCGATTCGCCTTGGGCGACAACCCCTGCAGCCACGCCTTGCGCGCATGCACGATCAACGCATCCGCTCCGGCGCCCACGACCGCCTCCGCGAAGCGCTGGAGGAAGGTGTAGCTATCGCAGTCATCGATGCCAATACGGGTTTTGACCGTCACCGGGATCGACACTTGTGCCTTCATCTGTCTTACACAAGCAGAAACCGTGCCGGGCTCGGCCATCAAGCAGGCCCCGAACGCGCCCGACTGGACACGATCGCTCGGGCAGCCGACGTTGATGTTGATCTCGTCGTAGCCGTACGCCTCTCCCAGTCGAGCGGCCTGCGCCATTGCTTCGGGCTCGCTGCCGCCCAACTGCAGCGCGACCGGGTGCTCGAACGCGTCGAACGCCAACAGGCGCTCGGGATCGCCCCGCATGAGCGCTTGGGCCGTCACCATCTCCGTATAGAGCAGCGTGCGCTTCGAGACGAGCCGCATCAGGTACCGGTGATGCCGGTCCGTGCAGTCCATCATGGGGGCTTCGCTGAGCGTGCGATCGAGCGCCATGCGGCATCACCTCCCTGCTGTGATGGTAACAGGACCCCGACTCCGCATGAACGGCAAGCCGCCGGGGAACGCACGGTGACGCCGATTTCCTTGCGCGCCCCCGAAGACACCTCGTCTCTGACCGAGAACCACGAATAAACACGAATGGACACGAATGTATCTCGTCGGCAGAGCCATCTCTGGGGGGATGCTTACCGATTCGTATCTTTTAACTCGAGCGCTCAAATATGCAGGCAGTGGCGCATGCGGCGCTACTGAAGCACCAGCTACGTGCGCACCTTTCGTATTCGTGTTTATTCGTGGTTCCGGGAAAACGGCGCTAGAAATCCCCCACTGCGACCGCGAAGCGCCAGCACCGGGGGGAGACCCACCCAGAACCACTTTGTGTCCATTTCGTGTTGATATTGTGGTTCGTCCAGACGAGCTCACTTCTCCGCGACCAGGTAAGCGATCCAGGCGGCGTAGTCGGGGATCTCCTCGGTCTCGTCGAAGCGGTCGATGGGCTCGTCGGTGTCCTCGTCGAAGGCCTGAACATACATGCGCGTGCGGCTGAAGCCGACCTCGGCGAGGAGCTCGCGTAGCTCCTTGGCACCCCACAGCCGCCAGTTATAGCTGAACGCCCGGTCGAGGCGCGAGCCGTCGGGGAAACGGAAGTGGATGAAGCACACCATCTCGGCGGCGATCGGGTTGAACGCCGCTTGGTCCCAGATGTAGGTAAAATCCTCGAACTCGGTGGTATCCTGCTGGCAGCGATTCGCCTCATAGCCACCGAACAGGTCGAAAAAGGCGATGCCGTCGTCGACGAGCGAGCTGTAGACGTTGATGAAGTACTGCTTGAGCGTGTCGCGCTCCTGGAAGAACCAGTAGCTGAAGTTGAACGCCTGGACCACGTCGAAACGCCCGGCGTCGATGGTGAGCACATCCTCGGGCAGCAGATCGATGCGGCTCTTTTGGTCGGTCGTTAACGGCGCGATGTTGTTGTCGAAGCCCCATCCTAGCACTTCGGGATCGATATCCACCCCGATGGCTCGGTTGTCCGGTGAGCGCTGCACCCAAGTCGACGCCGAAAGCGCCGTGCCGCAGAAATCCT
>CAYTWS010000085.1:5765-6819 GCA_964442145.1 uncultured Ectothiorhodospiraceae bacterium
CTCGCGCAGCGCCGACGGCGTTCGCCCGCGAATCCCGGTGAACGTCTCGGCCACGAAATCGAGCTCGAACTCGACGCCCTGCACCGATTGCTGATACAGCTCATACGGGTCGACCAGATCGGCGATGCGCGGTTGGGCTTTTTTTCCTCGAGCCATGGCGTGGGTCTCCAGTCGGTCGGCAGCCGCCTCTATGCGAATGCCCGTGCGCGGATGTCAGCTCTTGATACCGGTGCCCCGTTCCAGCAGCACCATCGCCCAAGTCGCCAAGCCCACGAGGAAACCAAGGATGATCACGATTGCGACCGACACGGGGATGTCGGAGACACCGAGAAAGCCGTAGCGGAACGCGTTGACCATGTACAGGATGGGGTTGGCCAGCGAGGCACCCTGCCAGAAGGGCGCGAGCAGCGAGATCGAATAGAACACGCCCCCGAGGTAGGTCAGGGGTGTGAGTACGAACGTGGGCACGATCGAGATATCGTCGAAGCTCTTGGCGAAGATCGCGTTGATGAAGCCGCCCGTAGCGAACACCGCCGCGGTACATGTCGCCACGACGATCACCAATATCGGATGGGCGAATTCGAGATCGGTAAAGATCGCGGCCACCAGTGTGACGAGAGCGCCCACGGTGAGACCGCGTACGATGCCGCCGGTTACGTAGCCGGCCAATATGAGCCAGTTGGGCACGGGAGCGACCAGCATCTCCTCGATGTGGCGCTGGAATTTGGTCCCGTAGAACGACGAGACCACATTACCGTAGGAGTTGGTGATGATCGACAGCATGATGATGCCGGGCACGATGTAATCCATGTACGTGAAGCCGTCCATGGGCCCGATGCGCTCGCCGATCAAGCTGCCGAAGATCAACAGATACAGCCCCGTGGTGATCGCCGAGGGCAGGATCGTCTGCACCCATATCCGCGCGAAGCGTGTGATCTCCTTGAGGACGATCGTGGAGAACGCCACCCAATTGCGGCGCCAGGCCGTGGGTACTGCCGTATCGCCGTAGCTCATGCCGCGTCGCGCTCCTCACGCTGGTCCTCGACCAGACGCA
>CAYTWS010000086.1:0-6596 GCA_964442145.1 uncultured Ectothiorhodospiraceae bacterium
GCCCTGCGCGATCCCGACCCGCGCGTCGCCGGCGGCGTGGCGGCCGCGCTCGAGCGCGCCGGGGTCCGGGTCGAGCGCCGCAGTGCGGCGGCCGGCGAGGCCCGCGCGCTCAATATCGGCTACGTCAAACGCCTGGCGGCGGGGCGCCCCTGGATCCGGGTCAAGGTCGCGGCCAGCCTCGACGGGCGCACGGCCCTGGCGTCGGGCGAGAGCCAGTGGATCACGGGGGCTGCGGCGCGCGACGACGGCCATCGCTGGCGCGCCCGCAGCTCGTACGTGCTCACGGGGCGGGGGACCGTCGCCCACGACGACCCCTCGCTCAACGTCCGCCTGGACGCGGCGGCCCTGGGGATCGACCGGTCGCCGCACCAGCCCGGCGTGGCGATCGTCGACCGCGAGCTGCGCACCCCGCCGAGCGCGCGCGTCTTCGATGTCCACGACCGGGTGGTCGTCTTCTGCGGGGCGTGGGCCCCGGCCGACGCCGCCGAGCGCTTGCGCGCCCGCGGCGCCGAGGTCGCGGCCCTGGCGACCGATGACCACGGGATCGAGCCCGGTGCGCTTTTCGCCGCGTTGGCCCGGCGCGAGGCCAACGAGATCCACGTCGAGGCGGGTGCCACACTTTGTGGTCGTTTGTTATCAACGGGTTACGTCGATGAGTTGATCTATTATATGGCGCCCACGCTGCTCGGCGAGGGCGCCCGCGGGGCGTTCGCGATGGGTCCGCTGGCGTCGATGGCCGGGCGCGTCGATCTCCACATCCGCGATGTCCGGCGCGTCGGCGGCGATCTGTGCGTGCGGGCGCTGCCCATCATCGACCGCGAATGAGCGGGCGCGGCGAGGCCGGCCCTTGAGCGAGGGGACACAGCGATGACGACGGCCGTAGTGGTGCGCAAGAACGGGCAGGCGTGTATCGCCGCCGATACCCTGACGACGCTGGGCGAGCAGAAGCAGTCGGCGCGCTACGATCGGGGCTCGGACAAGCTCCAGGGCATCGGCGACGGCGCGATCACGATCGTCGGCAGTGCGGCGCATGCGCTGGTGATCGAGAGCATCACCCGGGGCAAGCGCGTGCGCTTCGACCTGCGCGATCGCCTGCGCATATTCGAGTCCTTCCGGGCGCTGCACAGCGAGCTCAAGGAGCAGTACTTCCTGAATCCGAAGGAAGGCGAGGACGAAAACGCGCCCTACGAATCCTCGCGCATCGACGCGTTGATCGCCCATCCCGCGGGCATCTTCGGGGTCTACGCACTGCGCGAGGTCTACGAGTACCGACGTTTCTGGGCCATCGGCTCGGGCGCGGAGTACGCCCTGGGTGCCATGCACGCCTGCTACGACGCGGCCGACTCGGCCGAGGCCGTCGCCCATGCGGGGGTCAACGCCGGCGCCGAGTTCGACACGGGCAGCGGCCTGCCGCTGACATCGCGCACGTTCACGCTGCGCGAGCGCGACATCGGGGAGGATTGATGTTCACCGGATTGGTCGAGGGCGTGGGGCGCATCGCGCGGATCGAGGGTGCCGGCGTCGATCGCCGCTTGCGTCTCGAGCCCGACCCGGCGTTGTTGGGCGATCTGGCCAGCGGCGCGAGCGTCGCGATCTCGGGCGTGTGCCTGACCGCGGTCGAGCCCGACGAGACCGGCTTCTGGGCCGATGTGTCGGCCGAGACGCTGGCGTGCACCAATCTGGGCGAGCGCAGCCCGGGCGAGCGGGTCAATCTCGAGCGCGCCCTGCTGCCGACCACGCGCTTGGGCGGCCACTTGGTCGCAGGCCACGTCGACGGTGTCGGCGAAGTCACTGATTTTCGGGAGGAAGGGCGCTCGTGGCGCCTGCGCGTGCGCGTGCCCGAGGGCATGGCCCGCTACGTGGCGCCGAAGGGCTCGATCTGCGTCGACGGCATCAGCCTGACCGTCAACGACGTCGATGGCCGCGAGTTCGGCGGCAACATCGTCCCGCACACGCTGGCGCTGACCACGCTCGCCGATACCCACGTGGGCGCGCGCGTGAACCTCGAGGCCGACGTGATCGCGCGCTACGTCGAGCGCCTGCTCACCGCCGCCGACGGCGTGGGCACAGAGGGCGTCACGCGCGATCTGCTGGCGCGCACCGGCTTCCTGGAGCCGTAACACCTTGCTGCCAGTAGGTGTTCGAGTCGCTCGCCAAGGCACCAAGAACGCCAAGAGCACAATGGCTCGGGCGCCTTGTTGCCTATGTTGGGGCAGGAGTGGCTGCCCCGACGCGAGTGCCAGACGCTCCGACGATGGACGCTGAAGAGCATGAGCGAGAGGCAGCGTCTTCGTATGGTCTTGGCGAGCTTGGCGTCTTGGCGAGCTCTAGACCGCAGGGCGTTGAATCGCGGGGCAATTGCTAGCGCTCGAAGGGCCGAGTCTGTAGGCTAGCGCGCGCCACGCGCACGACGAGAGGGCAGCATGCAGCTGGATTCGATCGAGGACATCGTCGACGACATCCGCCGGGGCCGCATGGCCATCATCATGGACGATGAGGATCGCGAGAACGAAGGCGATCTCGTCATGGCGGCGGAGCAGGTCCGCCCCGAGGACATCAACTTCATGTCCAAGCACGGCCGCGGCCTGATCTGCCTGACGCTCACACGCGAGCGCTGCCAGCAGCTGCGGCTGCCGCTGATGGTCTCGGACAATCAGACCCCGCACCGCACCAACTTCACCGTCTCGATCGAGGCGGCCGAGGGCGTGACCACGGGCATCTCCGCGGCCGACCGGGCGCGCACCGTCCAGGCCGCCGTCTCTCCCGAGGCCCGACCCGAGGACCTCGTCCAGCCCGGCCACAGCTTCCCGCTGATGGCGCAGACGGGCGGGGTGATCACGCGTGCCGGGCACACCGAGGCCGGCTGCGATCTCGCGCGCTTGGCCGGCCATGAGCCCGCCGCCGTGATCGTCGAGATCCTCAACGAGGACGGCTCCATGGCGCGCCGGCCCGATCTGGAGGCGTTCGCCCGGCGCCACGACATCAAGATCGGCACGATCGAGGATCTCATCCGCTATCGCATGGAGAACGAGAAGACCATGGAGTGCGTCGCGGAGACGGACTTCCCGACCGCCTATGGCCACTTCCGTCTCTACGCCTACCAGGACATGATCGAGAACGGACTCCATCTCGCCCTGGTCGCCGGTGAGATCCGCGCCGATCGCCCCACCAACGTGCGCGTCCACGTCGAGAACCTGCTCTGCGACACCTTGGGGGCCCAGTACGGCTGCGGCTGGCCCCTGCACGATGCGCTGCAGCGGGTCGCCGAGATGGGCGAGGGCGTGGTGGTGATCCTGCGCCGGCCCGAGAACCCGCGCGAGCTGGTCCAGCGCATCCACCAATACCAGTTGGCCGGCGGCCGGCCCGCTCACGAGAGCCAGGGGGAGCAGCCCGAGGACTACCGCACCTACGGCATCGGCGCCCAGATCCTCTACGACCTCGGGGTCGGCCAGATGCGGTTGATGAGCGCGCCCAAGATCTTCCACGGCATGGGCGGCTTTGGCCTCGAGGTGGTCGACTACATCACCCGCTAGCGCGCGAATGCGCTGAGGGCCCGTCGGCGCCGCCAAGGTCGAGCCGCTACGGGCGAATCCCTCCGTGATCCGGTACAATTGCGCTCGCGCCATTGGGACCGAGCGAGCATGTCCGATTTATCGATCATCGAGGGCGACCTCCACGTCCAGCGCGCGCGCATCGCGATCGCGGTGACGCGCTTCAACGGCTTCGTGACCGAGGCGCTGCTCAACGGCGCGCTCGATACCTTGCGCCGCAGCGGCATCGCCGACGGCGGCATCACGGTCGTGCGCGTGCCCGGTTGCTACGAGATGCCGCTGGTCGTCGACAAGCTCGCGGCCTCGGGCGACTACGACGGCATCATCGCCCTGGGCTGCGTGATCCGCGGGGCGACCGCCCACTTCGAGTACGTCGCCGGTGAGTGCAGCCGCGGCTTGAGCGATGCCATGCGCCGCCACGGCTTGCCGGTTGCATTCGGCGTCATCACGACCGAGACCATCGAGCAAGCGCTCGAGCGCGCTGGGGTCAAGGCGGGCAATAAGGGGGCGGATGCGGCGGGGTCGCTGCTCGAGACGATCAGCCTGTTGGGCAAGATCTGAGGCCGCGCATGGGCCAAGACACGGACAACAAGGTCACCGCCGCGCGCCAGCGCGCGCGCCGGCTGCTCGTGCAAGCGCTGTATCAGTGGCAGGTCAGCGGCGACGACCCCGGCGAGATCGTGGTGCAGTTCACCGACGAGCGCGGCATCGGCCGCGCCGACGTCGCCTACTTCCGCGATCTCATGCGCGCGGTCCCCGCCGGCATCGAGGCCATCGATGCCAAGATCGAGCCCTGGCTGCAGCGCTCGCTCGCGCTGGTCGATCCGGTCGAGCGCGCCATCCTGCGCCTGGCGTGCTACGAGCTCAGCGAGCGCTGGGACGTGCCCGCGCGCGTGGTCATCGACGAGGCCGTCGAGCTCGCCAAGGGCTTCGGTGCCCAACAGGGCCACCGCTTCATCAACGGCGTGGTCGACCGCTTGGCGCACGAGCTGCGCCCCCACGAGATGGGGTCGTCGCGCCCCGCCCCCGCCGCGGGCACCTGAGGCCTCCCGAGCCCCGAGGCGACGGCCGACGAACCGATTCCAGCCGTAGTCCCTAGCCCATGAACGCCGAGTTCGACCTGATCGAGCGCTATTTCGCCCATCTCACGCCCTTGGGGGCGGACGTGCGCGCCGGCATCGGCGATGACTGCGCGCGCGTTACGGTCCCCGCCGACGCCGAGCTCGCCGTCTCGATCGATACCTTGATCGAGGGCGTGCATTTCCCCGTCGACACCGCCGCCGCCGACGTCGGCTGGAAGGCGCTCGCGTGCGGGCTGAGCGATCTCGCCGCAACGGGCGCCGAGCCCGCTTGGGCGACGCTCGCGCTGACGCTGGCCCGCGGCGACGAGGCCTGGCTCGCCGCCTTCGCCCACGGCTGGGGCGAGGCGGCGGCGGCCTACGGGGTGTCGCTGATCGGCGGCGATACGACGCGCGGGACGAGCCTGGCGGTGACGTGCCAGGTGGCGGGGCATACCCCCACCGGCGCCGCGCTCACGCGCGCCGGCGCGCGCGCCGGCGACGATGTGTGGGTCTCGGGCGCGCCGGGCGAGGCCGCTGCTGGCTTGGCCCAGTTGCAGGGCGACGCGCGGGCTGTGGATCTGTACCTGCGGGGACGCTTGGACCGGCCGACACCTCGTGTGGCCCTGGGTCGCGCGCTGCGCGGGCGCGCCTCGGCCTGCATCGACGTCTCCGACGGACTCGCTGCCGACGCCGGCCATGTGGCCCAGGCCAGTGGGGTGGCGGTGGAGCTCGAGGCGGGGGCGCTGCCGGTCTCGCAAGCGCTCGCGCGCGCCGGCTCGGCCGAGCGCGTGCGCGAGTGGATCCTGGCGGGGGGCGACGATTACGAGCTGTGCTTCACGGCCGCACCCGGCGCGATCGATGCGGCCGCGCTCGCGCACGAAACGGCCACGACCGTCACACGCATCGGCCGCGTCGAGGCGGGGTCGGGCGTGGTGCTGCGCGGCGGCGATGGCGCGCGCACCGCGCTGACCGAAGGCGGCTTCGATCATTTCCGCGATGCCTGAATCGATGGAAACGGCTGGTGCTGAGCGGCGATGACCCTGCAGGCTGATCCCCAGGCCCCGCGCGAGCCCACGCGCGCCGATCTGCGCGATCCGGTGATGTGCCTCGCGCTCGGTTTCGGCAGCGGGCTCGTGCCGCGCGCGCCCGGCACGGCGGGCTCGGTCGTCGGCATCGCGGTCTTCCTGGCGCTGGCGCCGCTCGGCCCGGCGGCCCAGGCGGTGGCTTGCGCTTGCCTGGTGGGCATCGGCGTGCCCATCTGCGGCGCGGCGGCTCGCCGGCTCGGTCACCACGACCACGGCGCCATCGTCTGGGACGAGCTCGCCTGCGTGCCCATTGCGCTGGCGGCCGTGCCCCTATCGCTACCCTGGTTGGCCGCGGCGTGGCTGGCGTTCCGCGTGTTCGATGTGATCAAGCCGTGGCCGATCGGCTGGCTGGACCGGCGGCTGGCCGGGGGGCTGGGGATCATGGCCGACGATGTCGCCGCGGCCGTGCTGGCGGCGGCCGTGGTCGGTGGTGCCCAATGGCTGTGGGTCACCGTATGAGCTGGCGGCACTGGCGCGGCAGGCGAGGCGCCCGCGGGCTCAGGGCAAGGGGATGCCCGCGTCGCGCAGCAGCGCGGCCAGGCGGATCAGCGGCAATCCCACCAAGGCGTTGGGATCGGTGCCCTGCATCGACTCGAACAGCGTGACGGCGTAGCCCTCGGACCGAATGCTGCCGGCGCAGTCATAAGGGGCTTCGGTGGCGAGGTAGCGCTCGATCTCGTCCTGATCCAGCGTCCGGAAGGTTACCCAGTAGACGGCGTGCTCGACGTGCGATGTCGCGCCGTGCGCGCGCGTATCGATCAGGGCGAGGCCCGTATAGAAGCCCACGCGCTGACCGCTACACGCTTGCAGCTGCTCGACGGCCCGGTCGTGCTCCTCGGGCTTCTCCAGGATCCGATCGCCCAATGCCGCGACTTGGTCGGAGCCGATGACGAGGGCGG
>CAYTWS010000087.1:0-6568 GCA_964442145.1 uncultured Ectothiorhodospiraceae bacterium
TCGCGGTCGAGGGCACGCCCACCGACTGCGTCCATCTGGCCATCAACGGCCTGCTCGAGTCCACGCCCGAGATGGTCGTCTCCGGGATCAACGCGGGCTCGAACATGGGCGATGACGTCCACTACTCGGGCACGGTCGCCGCCGCCATGGAGGGGCGCTTCCTCGGGCTGCCCGCGTTCGCTTTCTCGCTGGCGAGCCACGAGCCCTATCATTACGCCACGGCGGCCCGCGTCGCACGCGATCTGCTCGCTCGCCTGGACGAGGCGCCGCTACCGCCCGACGTGGTGTTCAACATCAACGTGCCCGATCGCCCGTACGACGCGTTGGCGGGCTGGCGGGCGACGCGGCTGGGCCACCGGCACAAGTCCGAGCCCGTGATCGTGAGCTACGACGCGCGCGGCGATCCCTGCTACTGGATCGGCCCGCCCGGGCCCGAGCAGGATGCCGGTCCCGGCACGGATTTCGATGCGGTCGCCAACGGCTATGTGTCGGTGACCCCGCTGGCCAGCGATATCACGCGCCACGACGCCTTGGCCGAGCTGCGGACATGGATAGCGCAATGTACTCCCGCATGAGCGAAACCGATCTCGTGGGCGTGGGCATGACCTCCCAGCGCACCCGCGACCGCCTGGTCGACGGATTGCGCGACAAGGGTATCCGCGACGAGCGTGTGCTCGAGGTCATGCGCCAAACGCCGCGCCATCTGTTCGTCGACGAGGCGCTGGCGAGCCGTGCCTATGAGGACGTGTCGCTGCCCATCGGCCACGGGCAAACCATCTCGCAGCCGTTCGTCGTGGCACGCATGACCGAGGCATTGCTCGAGGGCATGCCGGCCGGGCGGGGCGCGCGTGTGCTCGAGCTCGGCACGGGCTCGGGCTACCAGGCGGCCGTGCTCGCCGGGGTGGTCGAGAGCGTGTTCACCGTCGAGCGCATCGCCCCGCTCGCGCAGCGTGCGCACCAGCGTTTCCGCGACATCGGCCTGCGCAACGTCCATCTGCGCCACGGCGATGGCCACGACGGCTGGCCGCAGCAAGGCCCGTTCGACGGTGTCATCGTCACGGCCGCACCCGAGGCCGTGCCGCGGGCGTTGTTCGATCAGGTCGCGCCCACGGGGTGTTTGCTCGCGCCGGTGGGCGATGACAGCGGCCAGGAGCTGCTGCGCTACGCGCGCGATGCCACGGGGCGGCTGCGCAGCCAGCGCCTCGAGCGGGTGAGCTTCGTTCCGTTTGTGGGAGGGCGTCGATGACCGCGACGAGCATGCGTGTTTTCGGTCCGTTGTACGACCGCGTGCTGGCGTGGTCGGGTCACCCGCAGGCACCGCGCTACCTGGCGGCGGTGTCGTTCGCGGAATCGTCGTTCTTCCCCATCCCGCCCGACGTGATGCTGATCCCGATGGCGGTGGCGCGCCCCGAGCGCGCGCTCTGGCTGGCCGTGCTGACCACGCTGGCGTCGGTGGCCGGCGCCATCCTGGGCTACGCCATCGGCTACTTCGCCATCGAGGCGCTGATGCCCTGGATCCAGGAAGTGGGTTGGGCCGAGTCCTACCACCGCGCGGTGGCGTGGTTCGATCGGTGGGGTCTCTGGGTGGTGCTGCTCGCCGGCTTCACGCCCATCCCGTACAAGGCGTTCACCATTGCCGCCGGGGCCTTGTCGCTGGCGGTCGCGCCGTTCCTGCTGGGGTCGGTGGTCGGCCGGGGGCTACGGTTCGTCCTCGTCGGGTGGCTGGCGGGCAAGCTCGGCCCCAGGGTCGAGCCGTTCGTGCGGCGCTGGGTGGAATGGCTCGGTTGGGGCGTGATCGCGCTCGCGGTCATCGCCTGGCTGGTGTTGCGGAGCCACGGTTGACGCGTCTCGCCTGGGCCCTGGTGGCGGGCTTGCTGGTCGCTGGATGCAGCGGCTCTCTGGTCGAGCGCACGTTCAATCCCGATGTCTACACCGTCGAGCCCGGCGACACCCTGTATTCGATCGCTTGGCGCTACCGCCTCGACCCCGAGGACCTGGCGCGCTGGAACGCCATCGATGAGCCCGACGAGCTCCACGTGGGCCAGCGCATCCGCTTGCGCCCGCCCGAAGAGGGGACGGCGGCGGCGACCGAGCCCGCCGCCCCCGATGACGCGGCGCCCACGGCCGTGGCCGACACCGACACCGACACCGGGCGCGCCCCCAACGGCGAGCCCAGGCGCGGCGGCACGACGGCGACCCGGACCGAGACCTCGGGCGAGCCCGAGGCGAGCGGGGAGCCGGGCGAGTGGGCTTGGCCCACGCAAGGCCGCGTGGTCGGTACCTTCAGCGACGGCCGGGTCGCGGGCCACGGCATCGATATCGCCGGCGAGATGGGCCAGCCCGTGAAGGCGACGCGAGCCGGCAAGGTCGTGTACAGTGGCGACGGGCTTCAAGCATACGGGCGCTTGGTGATCATCCGCCACGCGGACGACTACATCAGCGCCTATGCACACAACGAAGAAGTCCTCGTTCGGGAAGGGGATCGAGTGACCGGGGGGCAGCAGATCGCGCGCATGGGCAAGACCCGGGACGATGCCGCGATGCTGCATTTCGAGATCCGGCGGTCGGGTGAGCCCGTGGATCCGCTGGAGTACTTGCCGCCGCGCGAGTGAGCGTCGGTGGCCCCGGAGGCCGTCCGTGCTGACGGGCGGCTGGCACAACGCAGCGGCTGGAGGCCGATGGGAGCTGCGGCGCTATGAGCAACACCCCCCCGAGCGACCCCGCCCGACGCGACGGCGGCGCCCCGGAGCATTCGCTAGCCCCTGATAGTGAGCGTACCCCCGCCTCGCTGGGCCCGGCTGAGGCGGGCAAGCGGGAGACCGATGCCACGCGCATGTACCTGCGCGAGATCGAGGCCTCGCAACTGCTGACCGCCGAGCAGGAGCGCGAGCTCGCGCGCGCGGCCCAGCAGGGCGACACCGCCGCCCGCCAGCGCATGATCGAGTCCAACCTGCGGCTGGTCGTCAAGGTGGCGCGTCGCTATACCAACCGCGGCCTCACACTCATCGACCTCATCGAGGAGGGCAATCTGGGCCTGATCCACGCGGTCGAGAAATTCGACCCGGAATTGGGCTATCGCTTCTCCACCTACGCGACTTGGTGGATTCGCCAGACGATCGAGCGTGCCTTGATGAATCAGACACGCACGATCCGGCTGCCCATCCACATCGTCAAAGAGATCAATGTCTTCCTCCGGGCGGCGCGCCAGCTCGAGCAAAAGCTCGATCGCGAGCCCAGCGCGCAGGAGGTGGCCGATCTCCTCGATCGCCCGATCGACGAGGTCAAACGCATGCTGGGGCTCAATGAGCGGGTCGGCTCGGTTGACGTGCCCATATCGCAAGATAGCGAGCGCCCGCTTTTGGACCTCATCGCCGACGAGAGCACGCCCGACCCGTCCACCGTCTTCGATGACGATCACGTGCGCCGCCACCTACGCGAATGGCTCGATGAGCTCGAGCCCAAGCAGGCGGCGGTGGTGCGTCAGCGTTTCGGTTTGCACGGCCAGGAGCGGGCGACGCTCGAGCAGGTCGGCCGCGAGCTGGGGGTTACGCGCGAGCGCGTGCGCCAGATCGAGCTCGAAGCGCTCAAACGCCTGCGCAAGACCCTGGAGGCACGCGGCTTCACCGTGGAGACGTTGTTCCAGGCCTGACAGACACCGCTCGCCCGCGTCGGCGTCCGCGTCGCCGCCGATCATCATCAGGGCGGCGGCCACGCGCCGATCCTCCGACATCAAGACGTTGTAGGTGCGGCAAGCGGCCGCGGTGTCCATGACCTCGAGCCCGATGCCCTGGCGTCCCAGCTCGGCCATCAGCCGCGCGGGCGGGAAGTGCTGGCTGTGGCCCGTGCCCAGTAGCAGGATCTCGCAGTCGTGACCGCTCAAGGCGTCGAAGTGCTCGACGGTGAGCTCGGCGACCGGGGCGCTGGCCCAGTCGTCGATCAACGCCTCCGGCATGACGATGAGGTCGCGCGTGTAGACGGTCTCGTTGATCGTGATGCCGCCACGGTCGTAGTGGCGAATCCGGTAGCTGGCGCTACCCGTGTCGCGAGTCAGCTTCATCGGATCGGGCTCGGTGCGTGGGTCGCTGGCGGGGGATTATACTAGCTGGCGCTGGCGGCGTCGGTGGCTGCGCCCTGCCCAACGAAGCGCCGGGCCGTTATAATCGCGCCTCCGTCACGCGCGCGTTTGAGCCGGAGCCCACGGCCGTGGAAAAGCACTTCCCCCGTATCGAGCGGTTACCCCCGTACGTCTTCAACATCGTCAACGATCTGAAGGCGGCGGCGCGTGCGCGTGGCGAGGACATCGTCGACTTCGGCATGGGCAACCCCGACCAGCCCACGCCGCAGCACATCGTGGACAAGCTCAGCGAGGCCGCACAGCGCCCCGATACCCACCGCTACTCGGTCTCGCGCGGCATCCCGCGCCTGCGCCGCGCGATCACGCGCTGGTATCAGGACCGCTTCGGCGTCGAGCTCGATCCCGAGACCGAGGCGATCGTGACGATCGGCTCCAAGGAGGGCTTGGCCCATCTGGCATTGGCGACGACCGGGCCCGGTGACGCCGTGCTCGTGCCCAATCCGGCGTACCCGATCCATCCCTATGGCTTCGTCATCTCGGGCGCCGATATCCGCCACGTGCCGCTCACCCCCGATGTCGACTTCTTCGCCGAGCTGGACAAGGCCATCAAGGACTCGTGGCCCAAGCCCAAGATGCTCGTGCTCAACTTCCCGGGTAACCCGACCGCTCACTGTGTCGACCGCGCGTTCTTCGAGCGCGTCGTCGCCGTCGCGCGTGAGCACGGCATCTGGGTGGTCCACGACATCGCCTATGCCGAGATCTGCTTCGACGGCTTCAAGCCGCCGTCGATCCTCGAGGTGCCCGGCGCCCGCGAGATCGCCGTGGAGACGTACTCGCTGTCGAAGACCTACAACATGCCGGGTTGGCGGGTCGGCTTCGTCTGCGGCAATGCCGATCTGATCGCCGCACTCGCGCGCATCAAGTCGTATCTCGACTACGGCATGTTCACGCCCATCCAGGTCGCGGCGATCCACGCGCTCGAGGGCGATCAATCCTGCGTCGACGAGATCCGGTCGATGTACGAGCGCCGCCGCAACGCCTTGTGCGACGGGCTCAACAACCTCGGCTGGCCGGTCGAGAAGCCCAAGGCGACGATGTTCGTGTGGGCCCGCATCCCCGAGCCGTACCGCGAGATGGGCTCGCTCGAGTTCGCCAAGAAGCTCTTGGCCGATGCCAAGGTCGCGGTCTCGCCGGGGATCGGCTTCGGCAGCTACGGCGACGATCATCTGCGCTTCGCGCTGATCGAGAACGAGCACCGCACCAAACAAGCGCTCCGGGGCATCCGCTCGATGTTCAAGCGCGACAACGTCCATCAGCGGGAGGAAACCCAGTGAATCCGGTCAAGATCGGCCTGCTCGGCCTCGGCACCGTCGGCGGCGGGACCTACAACGTGCTCACGCGCAACGCCGAGGAGATCGCCCGGCGCGCGGGCCGCGGTATCATCGTCAGCCATGCCTCGGTGCGCAACCGCGCGCGTATCGAGCAGCTCGGTCTCACCGATGTACGCCTGTCCAGCGATCCCAACGACGTCGTCGACGATCCCGAGGTCGAGGTCATCGTCGAGCTGCTGGGCGGCTACGATCCCGCGCACGGCCTGGTGATGCGCGCCTTGGAGAACGGCAAGCACGTCGTCACGGCCAACAAGGCGCTGATCGCCCACCACGGCAACGAGATCTTCGCCGCCGCCCGGCGCAAGAACGCGATGGTGGCGTTCGAGGGGGCGGTCGCCGGCGGCATCCCCATCGTCAAATCCATCCGCGAAGGCCTGTCGGGCAACCAGATCCGCTGGCTCGCCGGCATCGTCAATGGCACGGGGAACTTCATCCTCACCGAGATGCGCGACCACGGGCGCGAGTTCGCCGATGTCCTGGCCGAGGCCCAGCGGCTGGGCTATGCCGAGGCCGATCCGTCGCTCGACGTCGACGGTATCGACGCCGCCCACAAGCTCACCATCCTGGGCTCGATCGCCTTCGGTATCCCGCTGCAGTACGACGCCATCTACATGGAGGGGATCAGCGCCATCACGCGCGAGGACGTCGGCTACGCCGAGGAGCTCGGCTACCGCATCAAGCATCTGGCGATCGCCCGGCTGACCGACGGGCGCGTCGAGCTGCGCGTGCATCCGACCCTGGTGCCCGAGCGCCGCCTGATCGCCAACGTCGATGGCGTGATGAACGCCGTCCAGGTCTACGCCGACGCCCTCGGGCCCACGCTCTATTACGGCGCTGGCGCCGGTGCCGAGCCGACCGCCTCGGCGGTGGTCGCCGACATCATCGACGTGGTGCGCTCGCTCAAGGTCGACCCCGAGAGCCGCGTGCCCCACTTGGCGTTCAAGCCCGATCGCATCGAGGATCTGCCGATCAGCGCCATCGACGACATCGAGACCGCGTACTACCTGCGCATGCAAGCGGCGGACCGCCCCGGCGTGATGGCGCAGCTGTCGCGTATCATGGCCGAGAACGAGATCTCCATCGAGGCGATCCTGCAGCGGGA
>CAYTWS010000088.1:0-6473 GCA_964442145.1 uncultured Ectothiorhodospiraceae bacterium
CTTGGATTTCAGTGGCGTCGATGACAGCGACGTTTTGGCGGACTTTGACGGCGATGGGGCCGAAGAGCAAGCAGCCTGGACAGTCGGTGGAGATGGGATCGTGACGTTGGACCGTGATGGCGACGACGAAATCGACCTCGATGGCGGTAAAGAGGTCTCCTTCGTGGAGGATCATCCCGACGCCGAAACCGACATGGAGGGCCTCGCCCTGGCGCACGACACCAATGACAATGGGGCGCTGGATCCGGGCGACGAGAACTGGTCCGAGTTCGGTGTCTGGCAGGACGCCGACGGCGATGGCGAGACCGATTCGGGGGAGTACCGCAGTCTCGACGAGGCGGGTATTGCCTCGATCGGCGTCGAGTCCGACGAACAGCCGGATACGGCCGCGAATGGCGATGTGCGGATCTTTGGCCGTGCCGAGTTCGAGCGCACCGACGGTACGACCGGTACCGCCGGCGATGTGGCCTTGCGCTACGAAGACAGCGAATCGGCTTCGCGTGGCCACGAAGGCAACGCGGGGTCGACGGCCGGCAGCGGCGGGGCCTCGGCCGACGAGCTCGCGGCGATGTGGGCGCAACGGATCGCGCAGGCGCAAGCGGCCCGGCGCGGCGCCGAAGCGAGCCCGGATGTGCCGGTCGCCGCCGGTGAAGGGGACGATACGCACGAGTCCGACGAGGCCGAGGCGACGGCGATCACCGGCTGATCGTTACGGACGGCGCAGCGCGTCGGCCGAGGCTGACGCCAGGCGTCCGTCTTGCCTGATACGAATCGTCGCTCGGGCGCACTTGGCCGGCGTACGGGGGGCGGGTAGCGTGCCCAGTGCTGGCTTCGAATCGGCCCGTCTCCGGGGAGAGCGAGCGGGCGACACGACACAAGGGGAGCGATGAAGATGACGCCGGATGACGAGCAGACTTCAGCGCAAGCGGCGGAGCAGCAGGATGACGCATCCGCCGCCGTGAGCGCCGGCGAGATCGAAGGCGGCGGCAGTACCGGCGCGAGCAACGATCAGCCCAACAAGACCGTCGGTGCCATCATCGGCGAGATGGCTTGGCTGCTCTCGCAGTCGAACGTCCACCGCTACAACCTGTTCGTGGGCGACCTCGAGTGGCTGGTGATGCCGCCCGTGATGCACAACCAATACCGGGTGTTCTACGCCGACGGCCAGCCGCTGGGCTGCGCGCTGTGGGCGTTCGTCGAGCCGGCGGTGGAGCAGCGCTTGGCCGGGGGTGGGCGGATCGCTGCCGGCGAGTGGCGCAGCGGCGACAGGGTTTGGCTGGTCGAGCTGATCGCGCCGTTCGGGCGCCAGGACGCGATGCTCGAGGATCTCGCCGCTACGGCGCTGGCGGATCGGCGCTTTAGCTTCCTGCGCACCAACGCCCAAGGGCAGCGCGAGACCGTCACGCTCAACGGGAAGGACGCCGCCGGGGAGGGCTGAGCCTCTGGCCGGGGGCCTCCCGGCTTGCCTCGCCATCGTGTACGGATGCACAGCCGCGCATAGCGGCGCAGGAGCGGATCATGTCGGAACGACAGGGTCAGGTCGAAGACGAACGGACGAATCCCGACACCGACGAAGAAGGGACCAGCGGGCCGGATCCGGGGGTGACGGCCCTGCTCGTGGCGCTGCGCCTGCTGGGCTACAGCCTCTCGGAGACGGACTTGCGCCGCCGTTGCGGTTGCTACGGGCCCTTCGGGCTGCACGAGGTCCTCGATGCGGCCCAAACGAGCGGCTTCGCCGCAGAGCGGGTCACCGTCAAGCCCGGTGAGGCCGTGCAGATGCCCACGCCCGCCGTGGCCGAGGCGAGCGATGGGCGCCTGCTCGTGCTCGCGGAAACGGAGACCGGCGACCAGCCCATGTTGGTCGATCCCCTATCGGGCGAAGAGGCGGCCCTCGATGCGGCCTTGAGCGCCGCCCGCCTCACGGGCACGTTGATCCTGCTGGGCACCGAACAACGCCCCAAGCAAGGGCAACGCCAGGGCTTCGGTTTGCGCTCGCTGTTGCCGGGGCTGCTGCGCTACAAGGGGACCCTGCTGCAGCTGCTGGGCGCGTCGGTGTTCGTCCAGTTGTTCGCCATGGTCACGCCCCTTTTCACGATGGTGATCATCGACCGGGTGCTCACCACAGGGGCGATGTCGACGCTCAACGTGCTCATCTTGGGCTTGGCGGCGATCGCCGTGTTCGACCTGCTGATCGGGCTGCTGCGGGGCTCGCTCCTGGCGAACCTGACGCACCGGATCGACGCCGACCTGGTTGCCCGCCTGTTCCGTCACCTGACACGGCTGCCGATGAGCTATTTCGGGGCGCAGCGCACCGGTGACACGGTGGCGCGCGTGCGTGAGCTCGAGTCGGTGCGCCAATTCCTGACGGGGCCGAGCCTGACCGCGATCATCGATTTCGTCTTCGCCTTTCTGTTCATCGCCGTGATGAGCCTGTTCAGCGTCAAGCTGACGCTGATCGTGGTCACGGCGATGGTGCTGATGCTCGCGATGTACGCCGTCGCCGCGCCGTTGATGCGCAAGCGCCTGGAGCGGCGTTTCTCGTCGGGCTCGGACAACCAGTCGTTCCTGGTCGAGACCGTCAGCGGTATGGAGACGGTCAAGTCGCTGTCGCTCGAGCCACAGATGCAGCGCGAGTGGGAAAACCGGGCGGTCGAGCAGACCGCTTATGCCCGCGAGTCGGAACGTCTCACAGGCGGCTTGTCGCAAGCCGCTCAGTTCCTCAACAAGGGCACGGTGGCGCTCACGCTTTGGCTGGGTGCACAGATGGTGATCAGCGGGGACTTCACCGCGGGCCAGCTCATCGCGTTCAACATGATGGTTGGGCGGGTGATGGCGCCGGCGCAGCGCCTCGCCCAGCTATTCCAGCAGCTATCGCAGACGCGGGTTTCGGTGGACCGGCTGGCGGAGATCTTCGACACGCGGCCCGAGCCGGTCGTCCACAGTGCCGCCGACCGGCTGCCGCCGATGACCGGCTCGGTGCGCTTCGAGCAGGTGTCGTTCCGTTATCACCCGGACCAGCCCGACGTGCTGCACGACGTGACCTTCAACGTCCGCCCCGGTGAGGTCGTGGGCGTGGCCGGCTCGTCGGGCTCGGGCAAGAGCTCGCTGCTGCGGCTGCTGCAGCGCCTGTACGTACCGACGGCCGGGCGGATCCTCATCGACGGGGTCAACGTCGCCGAGATCGATCCGGTATGGCTGCGCCGCCACATCGGGGCCGTCACCCAGGACAGTGTCCTGCTCAACGGCACGGTCCGCGACAACATCGCCGCCGCGCACCCGGACCTCCCGATCGAGCAGATCGAGCGAGCGGCCCGATTGGCCGCCGCCGACGAATTCATTCGCTCGCTGCCGAGCGCGTATGACACTCCGGTGGGCGAGCACGGCGCACAGCTGTCGGTGGGTCAACGACAACGCATCGCGTTGGCACGCGCATTGGCCGCCGATCCGCAGATGTTGCTACTGGACGAGCCCACGAGCGCCTTGGATGCGGAGGCCGAGAGCCGGATCCAAGCGAATCTCGGCAAGATGGTGAAGGATCGCACCGTGTTCGTCGTCTCGCACCGTCTATCGACCCTGCGCATCTGCGACCGGGTGCTCGTCCTGGACGACGGGCAGCTCGTCGAGGAGGGAGCGCCCGATACGCTGCTGGCGAGGGAAGGTGTCTTCCGCCGGTTGAAACGGGCGCAGCTCGATGCCGTGACCCCGCATACCCGGGGGGAGGAGGAGAGCGTTGCGACTTGATTGGCTCAAGCGCGTATTCGGAGGACGAGCGAGCCACAAGGCGGCCGCGACGGCCGCGCGCTACAAGGGCGGTGTCCGGGCGGTCACCGACGCCCCAGTGCCGCGGACGAGCCGCTGGCTGCTCGCCGGCATGCTGCTGTTCCTGGTCGCGCTGCTCGCGTGGGCCTCGCTCGGGCGCATGGACATCGTCGCCTTCGCCCAGGGGCGCACCGCCGTGAGCTCGCGTGTGCAGCCGGTGCAGTCGGTCGAACGGGGCCGTGTGACTGAGGTCTTGGTCGAAGAAGGCGAGCACGTCGAGGCGAATCAGCCGGTCGCCCACCTCCAAAAGGACAGCGCGGCGGCACGCGTGCAATCGCTGGCGTACCGCTTGGACAAAGCGCGTGCGGCGCGTGCGCGGCTCACGGCGCTCCTCGGTGCCAGCGCCGATGCGCCTCCCGAGATCGGAGGATTGGACGAGGTGGCCGCCAATATCGTCGCCAGCGAGCGGGCCCTGATGGCGAGCCAGTGGGCCTCGCATCGCCAGCGGATGGAGGAGCTGCGACAGGAATACCGCAACCAGATGGCCAAGCGGGAGACCACCCAGTCCAAGATCGAGTCCATAGAGGCGGTGCTTCCTTATCTGCGCAGCCGGGTCGAGCGATTGGAAAAGCTTGCCGATCAAGAAGCGACCTCCTTGGTCAAGCTCGACAAGGCGCGCCGCGAACGCGTTGCCAAGAGCGAGGAGCTGCGGGTGCAGAAACGGCGGTTGGCCGAGGTCGAGGGCCGCGTCGAGGTCGCGAAGAACAAGTTGGAGGCCACACGCACGGAGTTTCGGGCCAAGCGGCGCGAGGCGCTCGCCGACAAGAGCAAAGAGATCGCCCGGATCGAGCGCCAGCTCACCGACGCGCGCTCGCAGCTCGAGCGGGCCACCTTGCGCGCACCGATCTCGGGTGTCGTGCAAGACGTCGCGGTCAACGTCGCCGGTACCGTGGTCGAGCCGGCGCAAAAGCTCATGCGCATCGTGCCCGAGAATCGGCCGGTCGAGGTGCGGGCGAAAATCCTCAACAAGGATATCGGTTTCGCCAGTGAGGGCCAGCAGGTCGATGTCAAGTTCGACACGTTCGACTTCACGCGCTACGGGGCGGTCCCGGGCGTCATTCGCCACATCTCGCGCACCTCGACCGAGGACAAGGAACAAGGCCGCGTCTATCATGCGCTGGTCGAGCTCGAGCGCAATACGATCGAGGTCAACGGGCGCGAGGTGAAGCTCCGGCCCGGCCTGACGGCTACGGTCGATATCGACATGGGGCAGCGCCGCATCATCGAATATTTTCTCGGGCCGATCCTGCGCTACCGCGACCAAGCGCTGCGTGAGCGATAGCGGCTGGTCCGCACGGAACGCGTAGCCGGGATGGAGCCGAAGGCGTAATCCGGGGGACACGCGCCCTTCCCGGATTCCGGCGTTCGCCTGCATCCGGGCTACGGTTGCAGCAAAAGCGATAGCGGCCTACGCGCCAAGCCACCGGCAAGCACAGGGCTGCGGAATCGGGTGGGTTTGCACTATGAAGCTCGTTTGGGGCAAGGAAGAACTGGTGCCAGCGCTTCTCGAGATGGGGCGCGAGATGCATGACGAAAGCCGCTTTCGTCACCTCCCCTTGGACGAGAATCGGCTGGCAAAGGCGTTTCGGGTCGCGATCGACGACACAACGGGGGCCTATTTTCTGACTCTCGCATTGAGCGACGATGATGAGCCCGTCGGTTTCCTGTTCGGGACCGTTGACCGGCCTTATTATACTCAGGCGCTCATCGCGCATGATTTCGCGTTCTACGTGCGACCCTTGTTTAGAGGGACACGCGCCGGTGCCCATCTGTTGAAAGCGTTTTGCCGTTGGGCGGAGAAGCGCGAGGTAGCGGAAATCCACGTGTACCATACCGTCGATATCGAGCCCGACCGCTTCGACCGTTTCGTGCGATCCCAAGGCTTCCGGTTCGTCGGCGGGAACTATATATTGCCTTTGTCTTAGCTCTCCGGATGAGAAAACTCGCTTCTAGTGTTCGCGCCGCCGCTGCCCGCTAAGGGTTAATTGACCGGGTTGACTGACGGGGCTTACCTCTCTCCGTTGGGATGTACGCGTCCGGTAACCAGACGTGCACTGACCCCCCGCGCAGGTTATGTTGGGTAGGCGCTATTCGCATCTGGGTGTGGCGGGAAAGGATGGATACCCCATAGGTAAGTCGGTGGTCCGGGGCTCCGTCAAGCCGCTCGTCGAATCCGATAGAACTAACCCATTTGACTCTATGTAAGTGCACACTTAATGAGAGATGTAATCGCTACGGAGGCGGCTATGCCCCATTTGCCCTACACTGCAAGCTATTTTGATGAACTCCATCCCTCCCTCCTTTATGTTGTGTCTCTTATCAATGGACATGAGGTGTCATTCGACCCGGATCGTCCAAAATATTGTGACCTTGGGTGTGGCAACGGACTGACGCTCAATTTGCTGGCCGCCGCACTCCCTTACGGTGAATTCGTAGGCGTCGATGTAGACGCTGACCATATCGGTCGCGCCCGATGGTTGGCCTCCGAGTTGGGCCTAGAAAATATTACATTCGTACAAGCGAGTTTCGGGCCAGCCGCCGATCTCCTCGTGGAGCGAACGTTCGATGTAATCGTCAGCCACGGCGTCTATTCGTGGATCGAAGAAACCGCAAGGAGTGAGCTCGAAGTTTTCGTGCGCGACAAACTGGAATCA
>CAYTWS010000089.1:0-6468 GCA_964442145.1 uncultured Ectothiorhodospiraceae bacterium
AGTAGGTAGTGGGGTTTCTCGGACAGCCTCCTAGGCGCAGCGGTCGGCTTCGGCCGTGGCCGCGTCGGCCATAGGCTGGGACGCCTGCTGGCTCGCCGTGAACCAGTGGCGTAGCTCGATGTGACCGTCGTGGTGCTCCACCAGCGCGGTGCACGACTCCACCCAATCGCCACAGTTGTAGTAGACCACCTCGCCGATCGAGCGAATCTCGCCGTAGTGGATGTGGCCACAGACGACGCCGTCGAAGCCGCGACGGCGGGTATCCCGGGCGACGGCATCCTCGAATGCCGAGATGTAGTTCACCGCGCCCTTGACGCGCTGTTTGATGTGCGCCGATAGCGACCAGTAGCCGTAGCCGAGCAGCGCCCGCACGCGGTTGAACCAGCGGTTGAGCCAAAGAAGCAGCGTGTAGCCCTTGTCGCCGAGCACCGCGGCCCATTTGTGGACCTGAACCACGTGGTCGTACTGGTCGCCATGGATGACGAGCAGGCGCCGCCCATCGGCGGTGTCGTGAACCGCCTCGTCGGTGAGCTCGATATTGCCCAAGACCAAGTCGCTATAGCGTCGCAGGAATTCGTCGTGGTTACCCGTGACCAGTACCACGTGGCAGCCACGCTTGGCCTTGGTCAGGATACGCCGGATGACGTCGGTGTGGGCCTGGGGCCAGTACGTGCGTGCCTTGAGCCGCCAGCCGTCGATGATGTCGCCCACGAGGTAGAGGCGCTCGCACGGCGTCGTCTTGAGGAACTGGCTCAATGCCTCGGCTCGCGCGCCCGTGGTGCCCAGATGGAGGTCCGAGATCCAGACTGTACGCACGGTGGTCGAGTCGCCCGGCTGGTGCCAGCGATTCGCTCGCGCCCGTGCGGGTGCGAGCGCGACCGCATGGGTCGCGTCCAAGCCCGTAGCGGTGCTGGGGTCATCGCGGTCGTACATGGGGCGAGGGAGCCAGTGCCGTATGACGTGTTCGTGACACGGGCGTGCCGTGTGTGCGCCCGGCGGTGATCCGGCATGGGTGTACCGGGGCGGTGACGCCGGCGTTGGTGTCGCCACAGGCGAAGCCGCGGTCGCTTGGAGGACGCTAGTGCGGGCGCACGCGCCCTACGATCCCCCAAGTGACGGCGGCCGGCCCCGGCTGATGGATGGTCGCGGGCAGCGGTTCCCTAACCGGGCCCTTGAGTCTTCCCGCTCGCCACCGATGTTGCCGCCCGTTGCCGAGCAACAGGCGCTGCTTCGGGTCGTTCGCCAACCCGGCGATTGGTCCCCGGCCGTCACGTTTTGTGGTGTCCCCCTATCCGGAGCACCAGCGTATGACAACGCCTGGCGACGCGGGTGCATGCTCGACTACCTCGGGCTCGAGCGAAGCCTTCGTCCTTGGCGCCTATCGATGGGTGAGGAGCTCTTTTAGATGACCAAGCAACCTGAAAACGTCAATTACCAGAACTCGATCGATCAAAGCGATCGCCGGGTTCCGATCAATCTGCGCCAAACCGGTGACCCGGGCATCCGCATGCTCATCTCCAACCGGGTGCGCAAGTCCGCCTACTGGCACCTCTCGTGCGAGGAGGGCTGCTGGCGCGCCACGGTGTACAACCGGATGTATCACCCGCGCGGCTACGTTCGCCCCGAGGACGGCGGTGCCATGGTGGAGTATCGCGCGCTGGTCAACGACGTCACCTTGTGGAACGTCGCGGTCGAGCGGCCCATTCGCGTGAAGGGCCCCGACGCCGAGGCCTTCTGCAACTACGTCTGCCCGCGCGACATGACGCGCGTGCCCGAGATGAAGGGCCGCTACGTGATCCTGTGCGATGAGGAGGGCCACGTCCTCAACGATCCCGTCATGCTGCGCCTGTCCAAGGACGAGTTCTGGTTCACCATCAGCGATTCCGATCTCGCGTTCTGGTTCAAGGGCATCAATCACGGCCTGCGCTACAACGTCGAGATCGAGGAGATCGACGTCTGCCCGCTGCAGATCCAGGGGCCCAAGTCGGAGGATCTCATGGCCGATCTGGTCGGCGAGGGTGTGCGCGATGTGCCGTACTATGGCCTGATGCACGGCAAGGTCGGCGGCGCCGACGTGCTGATCTCGCAGACCGGCTTCTCCGGCGAGAAGGGCTACGAGATCTATGCCTACGACTCGACCGTCAACGCCGAGGCGGTCTGGTACGACATCAAGGAAAAGGGTGAAAAGCACAACCTGATGGTGATCGCCCCGGCCCACCACCGCCGCATCGCCGCGGGCATTCTGTCGTACGGCCAGGATCTGGACCACGAGACCAACCCGTTCCAGTGCAACCTGGGCCACATGGTGCCCAAGACCAAGGAGGCCGATTACATCGGCAAGGCCGCGCTCGAGAAGACCCGCGAGCAGGTCAACAACGGCCAATACCCGTTCAAGTACACCCTGGTCGGGCTGAAGATGGCCGGCAAGCCGATCGAGGACTACGCGCCCGATTTCTGGCTGGTGGCGAAGGACGAGCACAGTGAGCCCTGCGGCTGGCTGACCTCGCCCTGGTACTCGCCCGAGCTCGAGATCAACATCTCGATGGCGTATGTCCCGGTCGAGGAGTCGGAGTTGGGCACCGAGTTCGTCGTGTGGCTGCCCGAGGAGTACCAGCCCAAGCCGGGGCATCCGGTATGGGCGCAGGTCGCCAGTATGCCCTTCCGGCCGTCGGTCAATCCGAGCGCGCGCGAGCGGGCCAAGATGGAAGGTCGCGATCACGCGTACTAACGCGAGCGAGTGCCCGGCCCTCGGGCCGGGCGCTCCGCGATCGATTGGCCACAAAAAAACCCGGCCTTGGGCCGGGTTTTTTTGTGCCTCGTCTCGGCGCGGGCTACTTGAGCTTGGTCTCCTTATAGAGCACGTGCTTGCGCGCCACCGGATCGTACTTCTTGATCTGCATCTTATCCGGCATGTTGCGCTTGTTCTTGGTCGTGGTATAGAAGTGGCCCGTACCCGCGGTCGAGCGCAGCTTGATCTTCTCGCGCGGCGATTGCTGTGCCATTAGACCTTCTCCCCTCGCGTGCGCATCTCGGCGAGCACGGCCTCGATGCCCTTCTTGTCGATGATCCGCATCCCCTTCGACGAGACCTGCAGGGTCACCCAGCGCTGCTCGCTCTCGACCCAGAAGCGGTGCTTGTGCAAGTTCGGCAGGAAGCGCCGCTTGGTCTTGATGTTCGAGTGGGATACATGATGGCCGATCGTCGGCCGTTTACCCGTTACCTGACACACGCGGGACATCGGACGCAGACTCCGTGGGTCGATCCGGCTCTAGAGAAGCCCAGTAATATAGCCCAATCGGGCTCGCGTTGCAAGGACGGCCCTGGTATCGGCGGCCCCGAGCCGCTATAGTACGCTGCGCTGGCAAAGGGGGCCCCATGGGCATCGTCTACCTGCGCGACCTGCGCGTCGAGACCATCGTCGGCATATTCGAGTGGGAGCGCACCACCCGCCAGGTCGTATCGCTCGACCTCGAGATGGCGGCCGACGTCGCTGCGGCCGCCGCGACCGAGTCGATCGAGGATGCGCTGGATTACGAGGCCATCTCGAAGCGCTTAATCGAGTTCGTCAGCGCGAGCTCCTATCAGCTCGTCGAGACCCTCGCCGAGCAGGTGGCCACGGTCGTGCGCCAGGAGTTTGGCGTGCCCTGGCTGCGGGTCTCGCTGTCGAAGCCGGGTGCGATCCGCGGCGCGCGTGACGTGGGCGTGGTCATCGAGCGCGGTGAGAGCGGCTGAGGCGACAATGGAGCGCGTCTACGTCTCATTCGGCTCGAACGTCGATCGCGAGACCAATCTGGCGGGCGGATTGCGTGCCTTGGCCGAACGCTTCGGCGGTCTGACGGTCTCGACCATCTATGCTTGCCCCGCGGTCGGCTTCGAAGGTGATGCGTTCTACAACGGCGTCGCCTGTTTCGATAACGACGAGCCCGTCGCCGACGTGCACGCGGCGCTGCGCGCGATCGAGGCACACTTCGGCCGCGATCGGAGCCAGCCCAAGTTGTCGCCGCGTACGCTCGACTTGGATCTGTTGCTGTTCGGTGACCGCATCCTGCGCAACGACGAGCTCGTCCTGCCGCGCCCCGAGATCGATCAAGTCGCGTTCGTCCTGGCGCCGTTGGCCGAGCTCGCCATGGATCGTCTCCATCCCGTCCACAACGAGCCGTTCACGCGCTTGTGGGCCCGTTTCGAGGGCACTGGGGCGGGCGAGCTGACGCCGGTGGATCGCGTCGCCGTCGTCGACGCCGATGTCCTGGTGTGACCGGGCGCGTCGGGCTCACAGGGTGCGGCCACCGTCGACGGTGAGCACCTCGCCCGTGACGAACGGGGCAGCCGCCGCGAGGTAGACGACGGCGGCGGCGATGTCGGCCGGGGTGCCCTGGCGCTCGAGCGGCGTCGCCTCGAGCACGGCGGCTCGCGCCTCGGGATCGTCACCGCGCGGCCCCTCGGGCCACAGGATCGAGCCGGGGGCGATCGCGTTGACGCGCACGCTCGGGGCGAGCTCTCTCGCCAGCGCGCGCGTGAGCATGATCAGACCGGCTTTGGCGGCGCAGTAGACGCTGTGCTGGTCGAGTGGGCGCATCCCGTGCACGTCCGCGATGTTGACGATGGCGCCGCCCGTGTCGGCCAGCCAGGGGCCCGCTGCCTGGGCGACGAATGCGGGGCCGCGCAGATTGCTGCCGATCAGGTCGTCGAACTGGCTGGGCTCGAGCTGCGCGATGGGTGTGGGATAGAACGTCGAGGCATTGTTGACCACGAGATCGAGGCGGCCCCAGGCGCTGGCAGCGTCGGTCACGGCCTGGCGGCAGCCGTCGCTGGTGCGCAGGTCCGCGGCGACGACGATGGCCGAGCCCGCTCGCTCGCGCTCGAGCTCTTCGGCGAGTGCGTCGGCGGCGGCGCGCGACCGGTGGCAGTGGATCGCGACGCTGGCGCCGCGGGCGTGGAGCGCACGCACGAGCTGGGCGCCGATGCGGCGAGCACCGCCGGTGACGAGTGCGCTGCGCCCGTCGAGCTGCGTTGGACCATCTTGCGTCATCGCGACGTCTCCCTCGGTGTCGGCTGGCGGGCACGCCATGAAGGGCGCCCGAGCGTAGCGCATGGATCGTCTTGGCGTCGTTGCCGCCCGGGGCCCTGCAATCGATTAGTTGCCCGGAGGCGAGTGTGACGGACTCTGGAGGTGCCCCCTCGAATCTGCCCGAGCCCAGCGAGGCCGCGCAGGCCCATAGCCGGGCACTGCTGGCGCGCATCCGCGAGACGATCGCCGACGCGGGCGGCAGCATCGCGTTCCGGCGCTATATGGAGATGGCGCTCTACGAGCCCGGCCTCGGCTATTATGCCGCCGCTGGCGGCAGCGGGCTGGGCGAGGGGGCCGATTTCGTCACCGCCCCCGAGGTATCGCCGCTCTACGGGCGTTGCTTGGCGCGCCCCTGCGCCCAGGTCCTCGATGCCACCGGCGGCGACGTCTTCGAGCCCGGCGCCGGCGGCGGCGCGCTCGCCGGCGAGCTCCTCGCCGAGCTCGAGGCGCTGGGCTCGCTACCGGCGCACTATCGCATCCTCGAGCCCTCGGCCGAGCTCCAGGCACAGCAGCGCCAACGGATCGCCGCGCGGGTGCCCCACCTCGTCGGCCGCTGCGTATGGCACACGGCTTGGCCAGAGGGCCTCACCGGTATCGCCGTCGCCAACGAGGTCCTCGACGCCTTCCCCGTCGAGGGCTTTCGCATCGCCGCCGACGCCCGTATCGAGCAGCGCCGCACCATCGCCCCCGCCGAGGGCGGGCTCGCCGACGCCTGGGCGCCCGCGCCCGAGGCGATGGTGGCGGCGGTGCGCCACATCGAGTCGGATCTCGGGCGCCCCCTGCCGCCGGGGTATCGCTCCGAATACAATCCCCTGCTGGCCGCTTGGCTCGCTGGGCTGGCGGGCTGTCTCGAGCATGGGGCGGCCCTGTTCGTCGATTATGGCTATGTGCGTAGCGAGTACTATCTGCCCGAGCGCTCGATGGGCACCCTGGTGTGCAGCCGCGCGCACCGGGCGCACGACGATCCCTATGACTGGCCCGGCCTGACCGACATCACCGCGTTCGTCGATTTCACCGCGGTCACCGAGGCCGCCACGGCCGCGGGCCTCGCCCTCGAGGGTTTCAGTCCGCAAGCGCACTTCCTCATCGGCTGCGGCCTCGAGGCCGTCGCCGCCGACGCCTTGGCGGCGGCGGACGAGCGCACCCGCCTGATGGCCTCGCAACAGGTCAAGCAGCTCACCCTGCCGGGTGAGATGGGCGAGCGCTTCAATGCCATCGGCTTCTCCAAGGGCTTGCATACGCCCATCCGAGCCTTCGCCACCAACGACCTCAGCCGCCGCCTCTGACTCGCGCGTGTCGGCGGCGCTTGAGGGGATCTCGCGAAGGCGCTAAGGGCGCTACGGCGATGGGGCATTCTGTGACCCGGCCACGGTTCCGCCGTCAGGGTCCTGTCATGTTGT
>CAYTWS010000090.1:0-6467 GCA_964442145.1 uncultured Ectothiorhodospiraceae bacterium
GACAAGGTCATCATCTCGACGGGCACGCGCCATCTCCAGGATCAGCTCTTCCAGACCGACCTGCCGCGCGTGCGCCGGGCCCTGGGTGTGCCGGCCCGCGTCGCTTTGCTCAAGGGGCGCTCCAACTACGTGTGCTGGCATCGCATGGGGCTCGCCGATGGCGCTGCGCTGACCCGGCGCCCCGAGATGGCGGATCAGCTCGAGCGTGTGCGCGCGGCGGCGCGGCGCTCGAGCACGGGCGATATCGCCGAGATCGCCGACGTGCCCGAGGACTCGCCCATCTGGCCCCATGTGACCTCCACCACGGACAACTGCCTGGGCCAGTCGTGCCCCGCCTACAACGACTGCTTCGTCCTGAAGGCGCGCAAGGAGGCCCAAGAGGCCGATGTCGTCGTGGTCAATCACCACCTGTTGTTCGCCGACATGGCCTTGAAGGAGAGCGGGTTCGGCGAGGTGCTGCCTTCGGCCGACGCGTTCATCCTGGACGAGGCGCACCAGCTGCCCGAGACCGCCGCAAATTTCTTCGGGCAGCGGCTCTCGGCGCGCCAGCTCCACGAGCTCGTGCGCGATGCCACGGCCGAGCAGGCGCGCGAGGCGCCCGAGGCGAGCGGCATCCGCCGCGCCGCCGATGCGCTCGAGCACGCCGTGCGCGAGTTCCGGCTCACCCTGGGTGACGAGGCGCGCCGCGAGAGCTGGACCGCCTGGGCCGAGGACGCGGGTGTCCACGGTGCGTTGAGCGCGCTGCGCGATGCCGTCGATGCCCTCGATGGCGAGCTCGCCCAGCACGCCGAGCGCGGCCGCGGGCTTGAGCAGTGCCGGCGGCGGGCCAACGAGATCGCGGCCGACTTGAACGCGTGGCTCGAGCCGGCGCCCGATAGCGGCTTCGTGCAGTGGTTCGAGACCTATCGCACGGGATTCTCCCTCGTGCAGACGCCGCTGGAGATCGCGGGGCGCTTTCGGCGATTGATGGACACATGGCCGGGCGCATGGGTGTTCACCTCGGCGACGCTGTCGGTCGGCGGCCGTTTCGATCACTTCCGCGCCCGCATGGGCCTCGATGAGGCCGAGGAGTTGCAGGTCGACAGCCCGTTCGACTACGCCAACAACGCCTTGCTCTACCTGCCCGAGGGGATGCCGCAGCCGAGCGCGCCCGGCTATACCGATGCCGTGCTCGCCGCCGCCGAGCCCGTGCTCGCCGCCGCCGGGGGCCGGGCGTTCGTGTTGTTCACCAGCTACAGGGCGCTGCGCCACGCCGCCGAGCGCCTACGCGCGGAGGGCCATCATCGGGTCTTGGTCCAGGGCGAGGCCCCCAAGCACGAGCTCGTCGCGCGCTTCCGCCAGGCCGGCGACGACGTACTGCTGGGCACGGCGAGCTTCTGGGAGGGCGTCGACGTGGCGGGCGCGGCGCTCTCATGCGTGATCATCGACAAGCTGCCGTTCGCCTCGCCGGGCGATCCGGTGGTTCAGGCGCGGCTGGACGCCTTGCGCGACGCCGGGGGCAACCCGTTCGCCCAGTACCAGCTGCCCCACGCGGTGCTCGCGCTCAAGCAGGGCGCGGGCCGGCTGATCCGGGGCACCAGCGACACGGGCGTGCTCGTGCTCTGCGACCCCAGGCTGCGATCGAAGGGCTACGGCCGCGTCTTCCTCGACAGCCTGCCGCCGATGACGCGAACGGGCTCGCTGGGCGAGGTGGAACGGTTCCTGGCGACGGTCGACACGCCCGAGGCGGCGCCGTCATGAGGCTGCTCGCGCTCGACACGGCGACCGAGGCGTGCTCGGTGGCGCTGCGCGTCGACGACGCCGTGTACACGCGCTGGGTCGAGGCCCCGCGTGAGCACGGCGACCGGCTGCTCGCCATGATCGACGAGGTCCTCGCCGAGGCCGATCTCACCGCCGATGCGCTCGATGTCGTCGCCTTCGGGCGCGGGCCCGGGGCGTTCACAGGGGTGCGGATCGCGGTCTCGGCCGCCCAGGGCATCGCCTATGGGCTGGATCGGCCCGTCGTGCCCGTGTCCGATCTGGCGGCGCTGGCCCAAGGGGCTCACCGCGAGCACGGGGCCCGGGCCGTGCTCGCGGCCATCGACGCCCGCATGGGCGAGGTCTATTGGGGCGCGTACCGCCTCGACGACAACGGCCTCATGACGGCGGTCCAGGAGGAGGCGGTGGCGCCGCCCGAGCGGGTGCCTTGGCCCGAGGGCGCGGACTGGCTGGGCGTGGGCACGGGCTGGGCGAGCTACGCCGAGCACCTGAGCGACGCCGCGGGCGACCGGCTGCGGGCCAATCAAGGGCGGGCGCTGCCCCATGCGCGCGATATCGCCGAGCTGGCTGCGCGCGCCTGGCAGCATGGCGAGGTCGTGACGGCCACCCAGGCGTTGCCGGTCTATCTGCGCGACCGCGTCGCCGACAAGCCGCGCCAGCGCTGATCCGTGGCGCCGTCGGTAGACCGGGGGCTTTGCGTCGTCGCCGGCTCTCAGAATCGATTCTTCCACTCGCGCAGCACGCCGAAGACCGCGCTGCGATCGTTGAGGCTCCGCCCGGCCTGCTCCTCGGCCGCCGACCAGACCGCCGGCTCGTCGCAGCGCAGGAACGGATTCGTAGCGTGCTCGCTGGCCAGCTCGAACGGCAGGGTGGGCTCACCGGCGTCACGCAATGCCCGGGCCTGGGTCTCGCGCTCGGCGATGGCGTCGTTGTCGGGCTCGACGGCGCGGGCGAAGGCGAGATTCTTGAGGGTGTACTCGTGGCCGCAGCATCCCTTCGTGGCATCGGGCAATGCGGCCAGGCGCTCGAGCGAGTCGAGCATCTGCTGCGCCGTGCCCTCGAACACGCGGCCACAGCCGCCGGCGAACAAGGTGTCGCCGCACAACAGGCTGCCGCCACCGTGATAGCTGATATGGCCCGCGGTGTGGCCCGGTGTATCGATGACATCGAAGGTGACGCCCAGCGCGTCGACGGTGACGCGATCGCCGCCGGCCACCGTCTTCGTAACGCCGTCGACGGGCTCGCGCGCCGGACCGTAGACGGGCGCCTGCGGGTACCGGGCTGCCACCTCGCCCAGGCCGCCGACGTGATCGCCGTGGTGGTGGGTGATCAAGATCGCGGCGGGCTCGAGGTCGAGGCGCTCGATGGCGTCGAGCGCGGGCGTGGCCTCGCCCGGATCGACGACAATCGCCTCGCGCGAGCCGGGCTGGCGTAACAGCCAGATATAGTTGTCTGATAGCGCCGGGATGGGGATGGACTCGAGCATGGGCCACGGCCTCGTTGAAGTGCGCGCGCATTGTAGCCCCGGCTCGGGCGCCGCCCAAGCGCACGCCCGGCGTCACGCCGCCTTCGAGGGCGGGCGCTCGAGGCGTCACGCGCTCGATGGGGCGGCGGGCCGGGCGATACCGTCCTCGTGGATGCAGGCGTCGATGAGGTCGGGCGGGGTGATGTCGAAGTACACGTTGTAGGGCGTGATGTTGCGGCCCCGCGGCGCGTCCATCTCTTCGGTATCGACGGTCTCCAGGTCGAACTGCGCGCTCGTGTACGGTGCCTGCTTGAAGCTCTCGCAGCAGACGTAGAACGGCACATTGTGGCGTCGCGCCGCCAGCGCCAGCAGGCAGGTGCCGGCCTTGTTCACCACGGCGCCGTCGCGCAGCAGTGCATCGGCGCCGACGAGGGCGACGCTCGCGAAGCGGACGAAGTAACCGATCTGGGCGTCGGTGATGAACCATACGGGCATCCCGCAGTGGTCCAGATGCAGGGCTTGGCGGCGGCCCTCCAGGCCGGGGCGTGCCTCGGTGACGATCGCGCGTGCCCCCAACGGCGCGAGCTCGCGCAATGTCGCTTGCGCAGTCGAGCTCAGGCTGTGGGTGATCACGACCGCGCCTTCGCCGATCAGGCGCGCAGCGCGTGAGGCGATGTCGTCGACGGCGCGTAGCGAGGCGTCGGTGAGCTCTTGGGCGATCCGAGCGGCCGAGCGGCGGAAGCCGTCTATATCCTGATCGGGTAGTTGGGCGACCTGCGCGGCCCAGCGCTCGACCAAGTCATAGATCGGCGCCATGCTGGGGCGGGCGTACTGGAGCTCCTCGGCGAAATCGAGACACGCGCGCCGAAGCTCGCCGACGCCGTCCGCCGAGCAGCTCTGGGCGAACTCGCCCAGGCTGTCGAGGGCTTGGCGTGCCAGCCGGCTGGCGCCGTTGATCCGGTCGTCGATGAGCTCGCGCCGGTGCAGCAGCCGGAATTCCGCATCGTCCATGCCACCCCCTGCGTGGCGCCAAGCGCCACACGGCCGTGTACGGCGACTCGAGGCGCACGTACTCGTCGATACTCACCTCGAGATCGATCTCGGGCACGCGCAGGACGACGCTGGCCGAAAGCGCCTCGTCGCCATTGAGGCGGCCGTCGTCGATGCGCTCGCGCACGGCTTTCTCGATCTCGCGCTGCGATGTGATCCCGACTTTCTTGAGGAAGCTACGGATCTCTTTGTTGAAGGTGTCTTCGTCCATTGCGGCATCCGTCTCGAAGGGGACTGGGGCAATGATAGCCCGTGGGTCTCCATTGTCCAGTGCATCGCGTCGGTCCGTGCAGAGAGCGTACGAACGGGACGGCCGGCGGGGTGTGCTAGGGTCGCTCGTCATCGCGCCTCGATGGCGCGCGGCCTCATACACCAGGGGCGCCATGGCCCGCCAGCTACGCACATCGACCCTAACGCGCATCCGCCGGTTGGCCTTCGTCGGCTTGGCGGCCGCGGCGTGTTGGCTCGTCTCACCCGGCGACGCGTTTGCGGCGGACTCGGGCGAGACCGACGTGACCAAGCGGGACCGAGCCCTGCCGCAGCGTTGGTCGGGGACGTATTACGACAATCCCGTCTTCGACGGGCGCGTCTACGTCGTCGAGGCGGGCCCGGCCGACGCGCCCCCGGTGCTGCTGGTGCACGGCTTGGGCCAAAGCGGCTACCAGGACTGGTGGGAGGTCATCGACGCGCTCGAGCACGAATATCGTGTGGTCGCGCTCGATCTGCCGGGCTTCGGGCGCTCCGATGCGGTCGCAGGCGAGCTATCGCCGCCGCGCTATGCCGCGCTGCTCGACTGGCTGAGCCGCGAGCGCGAGCTCGAGCCCGTGCGCCTGGTGGGCCACTCCATGGGCGCGGCGGTCGCGCTCTACTTCGCCGGTGCCTACCCGGAACGTGTCGAGCGTGTGGTGTTGGCCGACGTCGCCGGGGTCCTGCAGAGAGTGGCCTTTCTGCGCGGCGTTTTGGCGGAGCAGTCGCTCAGCGACGGCCTGCCGGGGGCGCTCGGCGAGGGTGTGCGCGAGCTGCTGGGTCAGGCGACCGGGCTCATGGAGCGCTTAGTCGTCTCGCAGGATTGGGACATCGTCGAGATCTTGCGCCATAGCCAGACCGCCTGGGACGCCCTGCTGGCGGATCGGCCCAACGTGAACGCGGCGGTGTCGCTCCTACAGACCGACTTCTCCGGTGTGATCGAGGCGTTCGATCACCCCGCGACGTTGATCTGGGGTGCCCAGGACGACGTCACGCCGGTGCGAACGGGCTATCTGCTTCGCGGGCGTCTGCCTGCGCAAGGCCCTCGGATCGTCTCCGGGGCCGGCCACACCCCGATGCGCACACACACACAGGCATTCCTGGAGCACCTGCGGGCCGGGCTCGAGGGCGGCGGCGATGCCCCGCCGGACCAGCCCGAGAGCGTCGCGGAGCCCGCCGATTACGAGTGCATTGGCCAACGCGGGCGCACGCTCTCGGGCCACTTCGACCGCATCGTCGTGCGCGACTGCCCCGACATGGAGCTGGTGGACGTGCGTGCGCGCCGGATCCGCGTGACCGGGTCACAGCGGGTGCGTATGCGGCGTGTCATCGTCGATGGCGGTGGCGAGCCGGCGGTCGTCGCCGTCGCCAGCGATGTCACGGCAACCGACTTGGTCGCCCAGGGCGAGCCGGCCGTCCGGATCGACGCTGGCCGCCTGGACCTGGCCGGCAGCGCTCTGCGGGCACGCGGGCCGGCGTTGGACGTCGATCGCGAGGCGACGGTCGTGCTGTCGGTCTCCCACGTCGCCAGCGGCGTGCGCGACGGTTTCCTGCACGGCGCTACGCGGGAACGTGCGCGCGTGCTCGACGCCTCGCCCGCGCTCGCCTCACCGGGGGCCATCGACAAGCGGAGCAACGCCAACGCCAGGACGTGGCGGGGTGCTGCCGCCTTCGCCGACGCGCGCTGAGCCGCGCAAGGATCTCAGGCCTCGCCCGGGGCGCCCATGCTGGGCGGCTCCGCCGGCGGCTCGCGCCCCGCTACACCCACTTGCTCGAGGATGGTCGCGGGCGCGACGTTGCCGCCGCGCCCGCGTAGCAAGCCCTGGACATGGGCCCGGGCACATACGCGGTCGTCGGCGATGAAGCGCTGCTCCAGGTAGAACCACTTGTCGTCCCACGATAGGGCGCGTGGACGCCGCTGTCGGACGTCGAGATGTCGGCGTAGGTC
>CAYTWS010000091.1:0-6439 GCA_964442145.1 uncultured Ectothiorhodospiraceae bacterium
GGACATGACGCATTTCTATGCCCAGCACGCCTCGGTCGAGCCGTGGATCAAGACGAGCTCGCCGACACCGCCCGATCGCGAGCGCCTCCAGTCCAAGGACGAGCGGGCCGAGCTCGATGGGCTCTACGAATGCATCATGTGCGCCTGTTGCACCACGAGCTGCCCGAGCTACTGGTGGAATCCGGACGAGTATCTCGGGCCGGCGACGCTGCTCAATGCCTATCGCTGGATCGCCGACTCGCGCGACGAGGCCACGGGCGAGCGCCTGGATCAGCTCAACGACCCCATGAAGCTCTACCGCTGCCATACCATCCTCAATTGCACCGACGCCTGCCCCAAGGGGCTCAATCCGGCCAAGGCCATCGCCGAGATCAAAAAGCGTTTGGTCGAGAGGCGGATGTGACGCACGGCGACCGGGGCCGCTAGGATGGACCGCAACCGCCTGCGCTGGCTCTGCCGGCGCGGCATGGCTGAGCTGGACCGGCTGCTGCGTCCGTTCGTCGACGGGGCATTGGAGGAGCTCCCCGCGGAGCAGCAGCGCGCGCTGGCCGAGCTGCTCGAGCTGAGCGATCCGGAGCTGTTCGCGTTGGTCAGCGCTCGCAAGGACCCCGAGGATCCCACCGTTGCCGCAGTCATCGCCGCCATTCGCCGCCACGCTGACGCTTGAGGCGGGGCCGACCCGGGCCCTCGTAGCCGTCCTGATCAGTGCCTACGCCGGTGCGACCAGCGCCTCGTTCTGGTTGCCGCTGGCCTGGGGCGCCGGGGTCGCCCTCGCCCTGGCTGTCGGGCTGGCGGTCGAGCTGGTGCGGGTGTGCCGGCCCGTGCGATTGCAGTGGCGCGCCGAGGGCTCCTGGTACGACCTGGAGCACCCTGCACGCGGGCCGCTCGAGCTGGCCGCGCCGACGTTCGTCAGCCGCTGGCTCGTGGTGCTCGTGCTCATCGAGCCCAGCGGCCGCCCGCGGCGTTACCTGATCACCCGCGCCGCGGTGGCACCGGCGCAGTGGCGGCGCTTGTTGGCGAGACTGCAGGTGCAGGGTAGCCGGGGGGTGCGCCCCATACGGGGATGGCGGGGCGTGGCGGACGAGGTGTGATGGCGCTGCAGCGGTGTCGGCGTATCGGCGCCCACCCTTGCAAACGGGATGGTTGCATCCCCATTTTGGAGCCCGTTGCGCGCGCGCAAGGCGCGCCTGTGCGACGGGGGCATGCGGGCGTGGCGCGTAGCCCCAACATTGCTAGAATCATCCGTACACAAGGCATGTCCACGCCCGGGGCGGCGGGCATGCACTATCTGCGCGAGGAGTGAGTGAATGGCAAAAGGGCAGTCGTTACAAGAACCCTTTCTCAATCAGCTGCGCAAGGAACGGGTCTCCGTGTCGATCTTTCTGGTCAACGGCATCAAGCTGCAAGGGCAGATCGAGTCGTTCGACCAGTTCGTGATCCTGCTGCGCAACACCGTCAATCAAATGGTCTATAAACACGCGATCTCGACGATCGTGCCGTCCCGGAGCGTGCGGGTGGCCGGGATGACCAGCGAGGCGAGCGAGGAGGAGGCCGAGACCGGATAATGGCCTCGGACTGGGGTGAGCCCTCGTGGCCGCACCGGGGCTAGGCTAGCGCTTTGTTCGAGCGTCCGCGTCGTACCAATGAGCGGGCCGTGTTGGTCCACATCGGTGTGGGCCACACCTGGTCACAAGAGGCACTGGAGGAGTTCCACGAGCTCGTGCGCGCCAGTGGCGCCGCCGTGATGGCCGAGGTCACCGGTAGCCGCCGCCGGCCCCATCCGCGCTATTTCATGGGTTCCGGCAAGGTTGAGGAGGTCGAGGCGCTGATCGGTGCCCATGGAGCCGATCTCGTCGTCGTCGACCATGCGCTCACCCCGGGCCAGGAGCGCAATCTCGAGGCGCGCCTGGGCTGTCGTGTGCTCGACCGTACGGGCCTCATCCTCGACATCTTCGCTCAACGGGCGCGCTCGTTCGCCGGTAAGCTCCAGGTCGAGCTCGCCCAGCTGACCCACCTATCGACTCGCCTCGTACGCGGATGGACCCACTTGGAGCGCCAGAAGGGCGGCATCGGGCTACGCGGACCCGGTGAGACCCAGCTCGAGATGGACCGGCGCCTGATTGGTGGGCGTATCGACCAGATCAAGCGCCGCCTCGAGAAGGTCCATCGCCAACGCGAGCAGGGGCGGCGCGCACGCCGGGCGGCCGAGGCCCCCCAGGTCGCCCTCGTAGGCTACACCAACGCCGGCAAGTCGACCTTGTTCCAGACGCTCGCCGAGCCCGAGGCGCACGTCGCCGATCATCTGTTCGCCACGCTGGATCCGACGCTGCGCCGGCTGCCGCTACCGTACGGCCATCCCGCGGTGCTCGCCGACACGGTCGGCTTCATTCGTGAGCTACCGCACGAACTCGTCGAGGCGTTTCGGTCCACACTGGACGAAACGCGCGACGCGAGCCTGTTATTGCACGTCGTCGACGCCAGCGACGACACGCGCGATCAACGCATGGGCGACGTCGACGCGACCCTCGAGGCGATCGGCGCCGAGCGTGTCCCGCGGCTCGAGGTCTTCAACAAGATCGATCGCATGGGCTACGCCCCGGCGATCGAGCGCGATAGCGCGGGTCGGCCTATCCGTGTCTGGATCTCGGCCGCTACGAGCGCCGGCATCGATGGGTTGATGCACGCCATCGCGGAGGCGCTGTCGGGTGAGCAAGTCCATGGCTGGCTCCATGTCGCGCCCGAGCAGGGGCGACTCCGGGCGCGCTTGTTCGCCGAAGGCGCCGTGGTGGCCGAGCAGGCGTGCAACGACGGCTCGCTCTGGGTGGAGCTCAATCTCGACCGCGTCGATTGGGAGCGCATCGCGGCGGCGGAGTCCGTGCCGGCCGAGCGGTTGCTGGCCCACGCGCCGCGAGTTGCGGGGCGCGTCTGAGGTCAATAGAATACGTGCGTTTGGGCGCTGCGGCTTCGGCTGAGCGCGCCTGCGCAACATGCCCACGCGAAGCATCTCCTCGGTACCAATCACGAGATGCCCTCTCCGGTAAGGGAGCATTGATACATGGCCTGGAATGACCCCGGCGGCGATAATAAGGACCCGTGGGGCAATCGCGGCGGTAATGACGGTGGCCCGCCCGATCTCGACGAAGCCTTCCGCAAAGCGAAGCAACGGCTCAAAGGGATGTTTGGCGGCTCCGGCCAAGGGGGCAGCGGCGGCGGGGGCGGCGGTATGTCCGGTCCCGGTAGCGTCGACGAGCGCATCCTCTGGGCCGTGCTCGGGCTCATCATCGTCGGCTGGCTGGCCTCGGGCTTTTACATCGTGCAAGAGCCCGAGCGTGGCGTGGTGACGCGCTTCGGCGCATTCCAGTCGGTGCAGAAGCCGGGCCCGCATTGGCACTGGCCGTGGCCCATCGCGCGCTCGGAGATCGTCAACGTCGCGCGCAATCGCTCGTTGTCGCTGTCGAAGCAGGCCATGCTCACCAGCGACGAGAACATCGTCGTCATCGACATGTCGGTGCAGTACGACGTCAAGGACGCCCAGGCGTATCTGTTCAACGTGCAAAACCCCGACGAGACGCTGTATTCCGTCATTGAGAGCGTTTTGCGCGAGGTCGTGGGCAAGAGCCAGATGACGCCGGTGATCACCGAGGGCCGCGGCGAGGTTGCGGACAAGACACTCGAGGAGTCACAAAAGATCATCGACGGCTACGGCACGGGCATCAATATCCAGTCGGTGAACCTGCAGAACGCCCAGCCGCCCGAGGCCGTGCAGGCTGCGTTCGAGGATGCGATCGCCGCGCGCGAGGACAAGCAGCGCTTCATCCAGGAGGCCGAGGCGGTGCGCAACAAGGTGATACCGGAGGCGCGCGGCCAGGCAGCCCAGATGAAGGAGGAGGCCCGCGCGTATCGCACGCGGGTGGTCGAGCGTGCCGAGGGTAACGTCTCGCGCTTCGACGCCGTGCTCGGCGAGTACCAGGATGCGCCCCAGGTCACGCGCAAGCGCCTCTACATGGACACCATGGAGCGCGTGCTGGGTGACACGGGCAAGGTGGTCGTCGACCGCGAGGGCGAGGGCGACAACCTGATCTACATGCCGCTCGACCGCATGCTCCGGCAAGGCGGCGAGGCGAGCGATGGCAATAAATCGTCGTCGACGGTCCGTGGCAAGTCGACCGAGCTGCCGAGTAGCGAAGCGATCACCGGGGCGGCTTCCAATAATCAGGGCGACCGGGGCAATCGGCCGACACGGTCTAGGGAGTCCAGCGAATGAACCGCTTTTATGCCGTCGTCGCCGCGCTCGCGGTCGTGATCGTCGTCTTTTTGCTGTCGACGTTCACCGTCGACGAGCGCGAGCGTGCCATCAAGCTCGAGCTGGGTGAGGTCGTCAACGCCGACTATGAGCCCGGGCTGCACTTCAAGATCCCGCTGTATCAGTCGGTCTATCGCTTCGAGAATCGCGTGCTCACGATGGACTCCGAGCCCGACCGCGTGCTCACGGCGCAGAAGAAGAACTTGATCGTCGATGCGTTCGTCAAATGGGAGATCGTCGACACCGTCCGGTTCTTCGAGTCGACCGGCGGTAACGAGACGACCGCGCGCGACCGGCTCCATCAGTTCGTCAAGAACCAGCTCTACGACGAGTTCGGTAAGCGCACCATCAAGGAGGTGGTGTCGGCCGACCGCGTGCAGATCATGAACACGGTCCAAACGGTGGTCGATGAGAAGTCGAAAGACTTGGGCGTCAACATCGTCGACGTGCGCGTCAAGAAGGTCGAGCTGCCGCAGAACGTGCGCGAGCCGGTCTACCAGCGCATGGAGCAAGAGCGTAAGGCGGTGGCGCAGCGATTCCGCTCCGAGGGGCGCGAGGAGGCCCAGCGCATCCGCGCCGAGGCCAACCGCGAGGTCGAGGAGATCCTCGCCCAGGCCTATCGCCAGGCCGAGCAGTTCCGCGGTGAGGGCGACGCCAAGGCGGCCGATATCTATGCCACGAGCTACCAGCAGGATCCCGAGTTCTACTCGTTCTACCGGAGCCTGCTGGCGTACGAGGCCTCGTTCCAGGGTGGGCGGGACTCGCTCGTGCTCGAGCCCGACTCCGAGTTCTTCGACTTCTTCAGCGATGCCGAGGGGCGCCCGGCGGATTCGGATGAGGGGCAGTGAATTGACTCGGGCACAACGGACCGTCGGCCCGGCCGGGACGCCAGCGACTGACTAAGACTTCCCTATGACGCTCGAGTGGAACGACCTCTGGGCGGCACTGGCGCTCGTGCTCGTGATCGAGGGCATCATGCCGTTCCTCGTGCCGGCCTCGGTGCGCCGCACCATGGCCGGCATGAGCCAGCTCCCCGATGGCCAGCTGCGCACGGTGGGTTTCGTCAGCATGATGCTGGGCCTCGGCGTGTTGTACTTGGTCCGATGACCCAGGGCCAGGCAGGCAATCGCGCCGGCGCGCCGTGGCTGCTGCCCGACGGTGTCGAGGAGGCGCTACCGGCGGAGGCCGGGCGCCTGGAGGGACTGCGGCGTCGGCTGGTCGATCTGCTTTCGTGCTGGGGTTATGACCTCGTCATCCCGCCGCTGATCGAGTACACCGACTCGCTGCTCACGGGGGCCGGTCACGATCTCGAGCTCGACACGTTCAAGCTCGTGGATCAATTGTCCGGGCGCATGATGGGGCTGCGCGCCGACATGACACCGCAGGTCGCGCGCATCGACGCCCACCGCCTCGGCCGCGACCATCCGGTGCGGCTATGCTATGCCGGCTCCGTCGTGCATACGCGGCCCAGTCCCTTCGGCGGCGGCCGCAGCCCGCTGCAGATCGGCGCGGAGCTGTTCGGCCACGCGGGGCCCGAGGCCGATCGCGAGGTCGTCGAGCTCATGCTCGCCACACTCGCCGAGGCCAGCGTTGACGGGCCGTTCGCGCTGGACCTGGGCCATGTCGGGGTGTTCCGCGAGCTCGCGGCGGCAACGGGGCTCGCCGCCGACGATGAGGCGGCGCTGTTCGAGATGCTCCAACGCAAGAGCGTGCCCGACATCGAGGCGCGCCTGGACGCCCTGGGGCTGTCGCGGCCTTTCGATACCATGTGGCGCGCCATGCCGGCGCTGCACGGCGGCACGGAGGTGCTCGCCCGCGCGCGCGAGTGCCTGGCGCCGGCAGGGGATGGTGTAGCGGCGGCGTTGAGCCACTTGGAGCAGCTAGGGCAGGCGCTTGCAGGGCGCGACGACGGCCTGGCGGTCCATTTCGACCTGGGTGAGCTGCGCGGCTACCACTACCACACGGGGATCGTGTTCGCCGCCTACACCAGTGGGGAGGGCGAGGAGATCGCCCGCGGCGGGCGCTATGACGGCATCGGTGCGGCGTTCGGCCGGGCCCGCGCGGCGACCGGCTTCAGCAGCGATCTGCGCCGGCTCGCTGCGCTCGGGCCCCACCGCCGCGCAGCGTGGCCCGGGG
>CAYTWS010000092.1:0-6422 GCA_964442145.1 uncultured Ectothiorhodospiraceae bacterium
CCGGTCGCGTGCGAGCACCAGATACACCGCTGGCAATACGATGAGCGTGAACAACGTCCCGATCGTCATGCCCGTGGCGATCACGAGCCCCATGTTGAAGCGCGCCGCGGCGCCTGCACCGCTGGCCAACAACAGCGGCACCACCGCAAGCACGAGAGCGGCCGTGGTCATCAGCACCGGGCGCAGCCGGATCGCGGCGGCATGCTCGACCGCGGCGCGTTTGCTGTAGCCCTGCTCCTGCAGGACGTTGGCGAACTGCACGATCAGGATGCCGTGCTTGGCGATGACGCCGATGAGGGTGACCAGACCCACCTGGGTATAGATGTTGATCGAGGCCTGCCACGGGATCCCGGGCATGCCGCCCAGCGTGACGAAGATCAGCGCCCCCGAGATGGCCATCGGCACCGTCACCAACATGATCAATGGATCGCGCAGGCTCTCGAACTGGGCCGCAAGCACCAGGAAGATCACCGCGATTGCGAGGAAGAACGTCACGACCAGCGCCGTGCCCTCCTCGACGAACTGGCGCGATTGGCCCGCGTAATCGACCTTGTAGCCCTGCGGCAGGGTCTCGTCGGCCGCGTCTTGGAGCGAGCCCAGGGCCTCGCCCAGCGTCACGCCCGGGCGCGGGATACCTTCGATGCGCGCCGAGTTGAGCTGCTGGAAGCGCCGCAGAGCCTGCGGCTGCACCGTCTTCTCGAGTGACACCAGCGTCGACAAGGGCACCATCTCACCGCTGTCGGCGCGAACGTGGTACTCGGTGAGCTGCTCCGGGTTGATGCGCTCGCTGCGTGCGACCTGCGGCCGGACCTCGTAGCTACGGCCCTGCACACTGAAGCGGTTCACTCGCCCGCCGCTCATCATCGAGCCGAGCTCGCGACCCAGCTCCGCCATTGTGACGCCCAGGTCGGCGGCCTTCTCCCGATCGACCTGGATGCTGACCTCGGGCTTATCGAAGTTGATGTTCGAGTTGACGAAAATGAATTGCCCGGACTCCCGGGCCCGGTTGGTGAGCTGCTGGGCGACGTCGAAGAGCTGGCGCGGTTCCTCGGTGGTGCCGATGACGAACTGCACCGGCAATCCACCGCTGCTACCGGGCAGCACAGGCGGCTGGAAGACGGCCGTATCCAGCCCGGCGACCCCCTTGGCGCGGTTTTGAATGATGTCCTTGAGCTCGCCCGAGGTCTTGTCGCGCTCGCTCCAGGGGGCGAAAGCGAAGCCCGTGATCGCGGCGTTCGACTTGGGCGGGCCACCGAACGTAATACCGTTGAATTGGAAGGTTCGCTCGACGGCGTCCAGCGACTGCCCGATCTCGGTGAGCTGCTCGCTCCACATGGTCGTCTGGTCCACCGACGCGCTCGGTGCGCCCTCGGATTGCGCCAGCACCACACCTTGGTCCTCGTCCGGCGCCAGCTGCGAGCTCGCGGTCGTGTAGAGGAAATAACAGCTCACCAGCACGGCGCCACCGAACACCAGCACCACCGGCAGGGTATTGAGGGCGCCGTGGAGGCGGCGCTCGTACCACCGCTGGAAGCGATCGAACGTCCGATCGAGGAACGCCTCCAGACCACCCCGGTTGTCGTCGCCGTCCTGGCCTTTGAGCACCTTGGAGCAAAGCATCGGCGACAGCGTCAGCGCCACGATCCCCGAGATGATCACGGCCCCGGCCAGCGAGAACGCGAACTCGGAGAACAGGGTCCCGGTCAGGCCGCCGACGAAGCCGATGGGCGCGAACACCGCGAGCAAGGTAATGGTCATGGCGATGATGGGCCCGCCCAGCTCGCGCGCGCCCTTGATGGCGGCATTGAACGGGGTCTCGCCCTCCTCGATGTGGCGATGGATGTTCTCGACGACGATGATGGCGTCGTCGACGACCAGGCCGATCGCCAGGACCATCGCCAGCAGCGTGAGCAGATTGATCGAGTAGCCCAGCACCAGCATGATGAACGCCGCCCCGATGAGCGACAGCGGCACGGCGACGACGGGGATCATCACGCTGCGCAATGACCCCAGGAACGCGAAGATCACCACGACGACGATGATCGCCGCCTCGATCAGCGTGCGCACGACCTCGGTAATCGACTCGTCGACGTACTCGGAGGCGTCGTGCGGGATCTGCGCCTCCAGCCCCGTCGGCAGCTCGGACTTGATGCTTTCGAACGCGCTGCGCACGCCCGCCGCGACATCGAGGACGTTGGCACCGGGGGCCGTGTTGATGCCGATGAACGTCGATGGGGTGCCGTTGAAGTTGACGGCGGTGCTGTAGCTCTCGGCACCGAGCTCGACTTCGGCGATGTCGTCGATGCGGATGGTCGCACCCTCAGTGCGCTTGACCACGAGATCGCGGAATTGCTCGACCGAGCCGATGTCGGTCTCGGCGGTCAGATCGATCGAGATCATTTGGCCGCGCGTCGAGCCCACCGCCGCGTGGAAATTGTTCTCGCGCAGGACCTGGCGTACCTGCGTCGGCGTGACCCCCAGCGCGGTCATACGCTCGGGCTGGAGCCAGATGCGCATGGCGAACGTGCGCGCGCCGATGATCTCGGCCTTCTCGACGCCGGCGACCGTGTTGAGCTCGGGCTGGACCACGCGCTTGAGGTAGTCGGTTACCTGATTGCGGTCGAGCACACCCGAGGAAAACGCCAGATACATCAACGCCGTCGAATCGCCCACCTGGAGATCGAGCGTCGGGTCCTGGGCCTCTTCGGGGAGCTCGCTACGAACCTTGTTGACCTGGGCGTTGATCTGGGTGAGGGCCCGGTACGGGTTATAGTTGAGATCGAGGTGGGCGGTGATCGTCGACACGCCTTGTACTGAGCTCGACTCGATGAAGTCGATGCCCTCGGCGCTGGCGATCTCGGTCTCCAGCGGGGTCGTGATGAAGCCCTTGACGAGATTGGCGTCGGCGCCCGTGTAGATGGTCTGGACGGTCACCTGAGCGCTCTCGGCCTCGGGGTACTCACGCACCGTCAAACCCAGATAGGCCCGCGCACCCACCAGCACGATGAGCAGGCTCACCACCGTCGCGAGCACCGGGCGCCGGATGAAGATATCGGTGAAATGCATCAGCGGTTCCCGACCTCGGGCTCGGCCTCATTGCTGGGCTCGACGGCGTTGTCGACCTCCACCCGCGAGCCATTGCGCAGCTTGAGCTGGCCGCTGGTCACGACGCGCTGGCCGGGCTCGACCCCCTCGAGCACCTGGACCTGATCGCCGCGGGTCGCGCCCGTGCGCACGAACTTGCGCTCGACGGTCAGGCGGGTCTCGCCGTCGTCCGTTTGCTCCTCGTTGATCAGGAACACGGAATCGCCGTAGGGGTTATACGTGATCGCGGTCTGCGGCAGCGTCACCACATCGTTTTGGGCGGGCAGCTGCACCGCCGCCTGGACGAACATCCCGGGCCGCAGCCGGCCTTGCGGGTTGGCCACGCGGGCGCGCACGTCGACGTTGCGTGTCGCCTGCTCGACCTGGGGGCTGATCGCGGTGATCTCGCCGGCGAACTCGGCCTCGGGATAGGTCTCGACGCGGGCGGTGACCGTCTGGCCCTCGGCGATACGCGCGAGCTCGCGCTGGGGCACGCTGAAGTCGATGCGGATGGGATCGAGATTCTGCAGGGTGACGATGGGATGGCCCACGCCGAGATACTGGCCCACATCCACATCGACGATGCCGATGCGGCCCGAGAACGGCGCCCGGATGGTTTTTTTCGCCAGCGATGCCTCGATGCTGCCGACGCGCCCGCGCGCCTGCTCGAGCTCGCTCTCGGCCCGATCGACGTCGGACTCCGAGTTGGCGTTCTGGCGGCGCAGCCGTTGCTGGCGCTCGAGCTCGATCTCGGCGAGGCGCGCCTCGGCACGGGCCGCGCGCAGATCCGCCTCCAGCCCTTGGGCGCTCAGGCGGACCAGGACGTCGCCGCGTTCGACCTCGACGCCGTCATCCACGGCAACCTCGGTCACGCGGCCGTCGATCTCGCTGGTGATCTCAACGCCGCGCAGGGCACTCAACGAGCCCACGCTGCGGATACGCGCACGCCAGGTGTCGACGGGGGCCTCCATGGCGGTCACCGTGTGCACCGGCGGCGGCCGGTTCGACAGGGCCTGCTCCGTCATGCGCGCGACAAACGCTTTGTAACCGAAGATCCCGCCGAAGACGATGGCGAGACCAAGGATGGTGAGAAACATCCGTAGCTTCATGAGACATCTCCATCATTGCCCGACGGGGCGCGCGGGCGCAGACCGTCGAGCAGGACACGGCTAACCATCTGGCCGTAGCGGTTCGGGTCATCGACGAAGTCGACACCGGGTAGGTGACGCAATACCTCTTTCGACTGGAACAGGAATACGTTGCAGGCGACCGTCATCGTCGCGGCGAGCGCCGGCGGCAAGTCATCCGCGACCACACCGGCGGCCTGGCCCTGCTCGAACAGCGCGACGAGGCGGCGGAACTGGCCATCGAAGACCTCGCCGGCGAGCGCCCGGCCGCGGCTGGGGCCGCTCTCCAGCACCTCGCGCATGATTAGGTGCGACCGGTCGGGATGCGCGCGCATGAGCTCGAGGTCGCGCTCGATGAAGGCCGCGAGGCGCTCACGCAACCCCTGGCCGCCCTCGCCCAGGGCATCGAAGGCCGCAGCGAGCTCACCACAGGCGTGGCGCATCACCTCGAGGTAGAGCGCGTCCTTGGAACCGAAGTGATGGAACACGTTGGCCTTGCTGGCCCCGGCCCGGCGCGCGATCGCGCTGATCGACACGCCCTCGAATCCCCACTCGCCGAACAGGTCGGTGGCGACGTTGAGGATCTCGGCACGGCCGAGCGGTGGGGTTTGCGGGGCGTCGGGCAAGGGGTATACTCCGTCGCTGACCGACCGTTCGGTCAGGACCCAGAAGTCTACGCGGCATCGCTGGCCGAGGCAAAGCCCGATGGCCCATTCGCTGCCTTGCCGGGTCCCGGGAAAGACCGTACCCTCAGTGCCGCCGATACAGGGGCCCTCACCGATGGACGAGATGAACTTCGAGCGGGCGCGCTTCAACATGATCGAGCAGCAGATCCGGCCCGGGTATGTGCTGGATCCCGACGTGCTCGGCGTCATGGGGGGGCTGCCGCGCGAGCGCTTCGTGCCATCGGCGTATCGGGGGCTGGCCTACTCGGACACGCGCATCCCCATCGGCCATGGCCACACGATGATGCCGCCGCTGGTCGAGGGGCGCCTGTTGCAAGCGCTGCAGGTGGGCACGGACGAGGACGTGCTCGAGATCGGCACCGGCAGCGGCTTCGTCACGGCCTGCCTCGCCCATCTGGGCCGCAACGTCACCTCGGTGGATATCCACGAGGAGTTCACGGCGGCGGCTCGTGACCGGCTCAGCGCGATCGGCTGCGACAACGTCGAGCTCGCCACCGGCGACGCCTCGGCCGGCTGGGACGGGGGGCGCCAGTTCGACGCGATCGCTGTCACCGGCTCCGTGCCGAGCGTGGCCGATGCCTACCGGCGAAGCCTGAACACGGGGGGCCGCTTGTTCGCCATCGTGGGCAACGCCGATCAGCCGATCATGGAGGCGGTCCAGATCACCCGCGTCGATACCGAGGAATGGTCGGTCGAGAGCCTGTTCGAGACCTGGATCGCGCCGCTGGAGAACATCGCACAGCCCCGCCGGTTCGAATTCTGACCGGCCGCCGGAGCGCGACTATCTCGACCGGCCACATGGACCGGTTGCCCAAGGAGCCCAACATGCCACGCACCCATTCCGCGCTGCGGCTTTCGGCAGCCGCCGCCCTGGTCGCATTGGCCGCGCCCGTGCACGCGGCCGATTTGCTGTCCGTGTACCAACGGGCCGAGAAGGAGGACGCCGAGTTCGCCCAGGCACGGGCGGCGTTCGAGGCGGCCGAGGAGCAATGGCCGCAGGCACGCGCGGCCGTGCTGCCGCAGGTCAACGCGAGCGCATCGCGAGCGGAGGTCGAGACCACCAACGAAATCAACGACACGACCTCGTCTTTCGACCGTGAGAGCTATCAGCTCGAGCTCACCCAGACCCTGTTCGACTGGAGCGCTTTCGCCAATCTTGACCGGGCCGACGCCGCGGTCGCCCGCGCCGAGGCCGATCTCGCCACCGCGCGCCAGGAGCTCATCGTGCGTGTGGCCGAGGCCTATTTCGACGTGCTGACGGCGCGCGATGGGCTGCGCTTCGCCCAGGCGGAGAAGCGCGCCGTGGAGCGCCAGCTCGAGCAGGCGCGCGAGCGCTTCGAGGTGGGCTTGATCCCGATCACCGACGTCAAAGAGGCCCAAGCGAGCTTCGACCTAGCCGTCTCGCGCGAGCTCGAGGCGCAGAATGCCCTCGATCGTGCGCGCGAGGAGTTGCGGCGCATCGTGGGGCGGCGTACGAGCGCGCTCGAGGACGTCCAAGAGGGGCTGGCGCTCATGCCGCCCGAGC
>CAYTWS010000093.1:0-6315 GCA_964442145.1 uncultured Ectothiorhodospiraceae bacterium
GAACCGCCACCCTGGCCAATGACCGGCTCGAGAGCCTGCCCGAGCTCACCTCGGACGCCGAGGTGCTGTTGGGCGAGGCCAACCGCACCATCAAGGGCGCCCAACGCGTATGGCCGCTCTCCGAGGCGCTCGAGGGTGACCCCGGCGAGACCGTGATCGACCCGCAACCGGCCCAACAGTGATCGACGTGACCTGGCGTGTACGCGCGGCGGACGACCAACGCCGCCGGGGCAGCGCCGCTGCGGGGGCGTGGGCGCGCCCTGGCGCCGCTCGCCGCCGTGGCCTTGTCGTTGGTGATGGCGGCTTGTGTCAGCGATGCGCCCGAGCGAGAGCCGCAACAAGCCCCACCCGACGAGGGCAGACAGCTACTCGAACGCGGTGTACAGGCGTACGAGCGCCGGGACTATGAGGCGGCCGCGGCCGACTTCACCCAGGCGTTGAGCTATTACCGCAGTTTCGACCTCGCCGACGGCATCGTCCGCAGCCGGATCAATCTAGCGCGTATCGAGCTCGATCTCGGCCGCCCGGAGGCCGCACACGATCACCTCACCGCCGCCCGCGCGGCCGCCGCCCGCATCGCCGGGCTCGATTGGTCAGCGCGGCTGGACCTGCTCGACAGCACCGCCGCGTTGGAGCTGGGGGCGCTCGAGCGCGCGGCGCGCCGCATCGAGCCGCATCTACCCGATTTCGCCCCCGACGACAGCGTCGCCGGTGACGCCCCGGCACTGTCCGCCCAGGAATTGAGCTTTCTCGCGAACCGGGTGGCCCTGGCGTTCGCGCGCGGCGACGACGATCGCGCGCGCTGGGTCGAGCGCTTGGCCAAGGCCCTGGCCTCCCGGGATGGGGCGAGCCCCGTCCTGGCGGGCCGCCTGGCACGCTTTCAGGCCCGCCTCGCGGCAGAGGTCTGAGTCGCAGAGCGGTCGCTGGGGAGGCTCGACAGTGCGATCGGTCACGACCAGCAGGCCCGCAATCGAGCGGGGACCGCCGACGCGCTCGAAACGGCGGCGCAGATCCATGCCAACCGCGGCGAACACGTGCGCGCGCGCGAGCATCTCGATCGCGCACTCTATCTGCATCTCGCCATGCGCAATGCGCGGGCAACGCGGGCCCATCTCGACAAACGCCTCGCCTGGCTCGACGCGCAGCCGGCCCGCCGAGAGCTACTGCGTTCTTGGGTGGATCGACTGGCCACGGCGGACGAGCTGGACTGGGGCGCGCTCCGTGACGCCGTGATCGGGGACGCCCATGCGCGCCAGTGACGACTCGCATGCGCTCGCCGAGGCTGTCCGAGTCGTCGTGGCGAGTGCGTCTTACGCCGAGCGGATTGGTCGGCTCGTCCGGCGAGCCCCGCCCCGACGGGGCTGACGCGCGCTGAGCGCGTCCGCCGTGGCACGCTCGCTGTCGAGCCCGTGCTGGGCGCAACGGCGTCGCGCTCCCGGCGTTCCCATGGGCGATGCCGGCGGCGGTGGCTGCCACTTGCTGCGGGCGCGGCGCGGCGCGGCTATTGCGCTCGCTGCTGCTGCTGCTCCAGCAGGTGCTGCTCGGCATCGGCCGCGAACAGGGCGGCGAGCTCGTCGGCGGCGCGCTCGCGCGAGAGCGGCTGGTCGGCGCGCTCGCTGACGATCGCGTGGTAGCGCTGGAGCGCCTCCTCGTCATAGTCGCGGAACTCCGTGATGGCCTCTTGTGCCGCCTCCGGGCTCCAACCGAAGTGCACCAGGATTTGCTCGCCCAAATACAGGCTCGCCGGGAACGTCTCCCGCACGACCGAAGCGACCCCGGTATCCATCAGCCGCGCGGCGTGCCGGCGGTGGCGACGGCGCGCAACACCGGGCGCAGCGCCCAGCGTCCGCCCACCGCGAGGGCCACCAAAACGGCGACCGCCCCCGCGGCCTGAAGCGCCCAAGCGGTCGCATCGATTGCGGCCCAGTCACGCCCCATCAGTGGCATCGCTGCGAGCAGGGGTACCAGGGCGATGTACTTGAACAGGATGATGGCGAAGGCGGCGCGGCCATGCTGCGTGGTGAGCTCACCTCGCTCGGCCAGCGATTGCAGCACCAGGGCGGTCGAGCAGAATGCTAGGCTGACCCCGACGATCACCGCCGCCCCGAGATCGAGGCCGAGCGCCCAGCTCGCCGCGGCGATGGGTAGTGCACAGCCGGCCAACTGCAAGGCACCCAGGCCGAATATGGAGCGCCGCAACACCCATAGGCGTTGTGGCTGCAGCTCCAGGCCGATCAGGAATAGCAGGAATACGACCCCGAGCTTGGAGAACTTGAGGATTTCGTCGACGTCGGCGATCCAGGCGAAGCCATCGGGCCCGATGACCACACCCGCCGCGAGGTAGCCCAGGACGGACCCCAAGTAGGCGCGCCGGAACAACGGTACGGCGATCGCAGCCGCTGCAAGGAAAATTGCCGCGTCGTAGAGCAGCGTCATGGCGCACCCCCGGAGTCGACCGCCGAGTAGCGGGCCGCCTCGTCTATGGGCGCGGCCGCGCTAGGTCAATGGCCGGCAAGCAGCGGCGACCCCGCTCGGCGTGTTCGAGCCGGCGCGGAAGGCGTGCGATGCCCTGGATGGCACCCCGTGTGAGCGCGGCTATCCGGGTGCTCGACCGACGGCCTAGCGCGATCGATCGGCCGGTTAATCTCGATGGGCCCGATTGGCGCGCCATTTTCTCCACGGCCTCGGAACCACGCCGCCCCCCAGAACGTGTCCGTTCGATGCGGCGCCCCGTGCTCGCAGACCGGAGCGCGAGTGCGGCCTAGCCCTAGCTTCTCCTCCCCCTTGGCGAGAGGTGTCTCGCCGGCCTCGGCGGTGCCCACACGGGCACCGCCCTTTTTGTTGCCAAGCCACTTTGGCATGCACCCTGCAAGCCGCCCGCGAGGCCCAAACCACGTTTGTCCGGGCCGCCGCCGAAGTGACAGCGATTGGCAATTGATGCCAATTTACGGCACGTCCGCGGATCCGGATCGAAGGAGGACGAGGCTATGTCGCTTATGCTCTCGGCGCTGTTGATCGTGGTCGTCGTCGCGCTCGGCGTGGCCGGCTTGTGGGGCTATCGCCATTACCGTCAACGCAACGACACCGAGTCGCTCGCCGAGAGCCCCGCTGCCGATACCACACCCTCGGCCCAACAGCCCGCCGATGGGATGGCAGGGTTGGCGGACCCCGACGCCGCCGCCTTCGGCGATGGCGATGGCGACACCGACCCCGTCGCTGCCTTCGAGCTGGATCCGGAAGTATGGGCACCGCTGGCCGAGCGCGGCCAGCGCATGGCCCGCTTGCGCGGGATCATGCGAGGGGCGAGCCAGCCGAGCCGACTCGTGGGTGAGCCCGATGTCCTATTCGAGCACCGCGAGGGCACCCTCGCCGTCGGCCTCGACGCCGAGCGCCCGTACCGGGGCCATCCGGAGTGGCGCGAGGTCTCGACGCTAACCCTGCAGATGGGCGTCACCAAGCTGCGCTGGCCCAAGGCCGAGGTCACCGGGATCATCCGCTACACCGATTGCACCGTCGCCCTGCCGTACAAGGAGGCGCTCGATAACGATCTGCGGCGTGCGGCACGCAGCCACAAGGGCAAGTCGCTGCCATCCGCCGAAGAGCTCGCCGGCACGGGCGAGCCCCATGGCCAACGCGGCGCCGACGCGGCCGAGCAGCGCGACGGGCTCTTGGCACGCCTGCGCGCGGCGATCGCCGAGCGCTCGGCTCACTTGGTCCCGCGGCGATACCAGCGCCAGTAATCGTCGCGCGCTTGGGCGGCACGCGCGCGCAGCCGTGCGAGCAAGCGCCGCGCCCAGACGAACTCGATCGCCAGGATGGCCAATCCGGTCGGGATCACGATGAGCGCGGGCCCGGGTGCGACGACCATGATGAGCCCGAGCAATACGACGGTGAGCCCCACGACCAATACCACGAGCCGCCGCACCTGGCGCACCGCCTCGCGCAAGACACGCTCGGTCGGCGATCGCAGGACCGGCAGCGCCGCCGAGGGCTCGTAGGGATCGTGCGCGTCGCGCTCGGCCTCGAACGGGTCAGTCACCGCGGGCACCTCGGCCGCGCGCGACCCGGCCGGCGAGCGCGTAACCCGGGCACCAAGCGGCTACCGCATTGGCGATGAACGCCAGACCGATCAGCCCCCAGGGGCTCTCGCCGACATAGGCCCACGCAAGCAGGGCTACGCCGAGGCCGCCACGCAGGAGGCGTTCGGACCAGCCCAAACGGCCGGTCATCCCGAGTCCAGCATCGCTACGACCTCCGCCGGCGGTGCGCGCGCGCCGCGGTACGCAGCCGCAGTGCGTTCAAGCGGATGAAGCCCTCGGCATCCTTTTGATCGTAAGCGCCCGCGTCCGCCTCGAAGCTCGCCACCGTTGCGTCGAACAGGCTGTCGCTGGTGGACCAGCGCCCGACTACGTCGACGTTGCCCTTGTAGAGCTTGAGCCGCACGTCGGCATTGACGTGCCACTGGGACCGGTCGATCAGCGCTTGCAGCATCTCGCGCTCAGGACTCCACCAATAGCCGTTGTAGACGAGCTCGGCGTAGCGCGGCATGAGCTCGTCCTTGAGGTGGCCCGCCTCGCGATCGAGCGTCAGCGACTCCGCGGCACGATGCGCCTTGAGCAGGATGGTGCCACCCGGCGTTTCGTAGCAGCCACGCGATTTCATGCCGACATACCGGTTCTCGACGATGTCGAGGCGCCCGATGCCATTGGCCATGCCGAGGGCGTTGAGCCTCGACAGCAGCTGGGCCGGCGACAGCCGCTCACCGTCGATCGCGACCGGGTCGCCGCCCTCGAACGTCAGTTGGACGTAGGTGGGCTCGTCGGGAGCGCGCTCGGGCGCGACCGACCACGCCCACATCCCGTCCTCCGCCTCGACCGCCGGGTCCTCGAGGACGCCGCCCTCGTAGGAGATGTGCAGCAGGTTGGCGTCCATCGAGTAGGGCGAGCCGCCGTCGGCCTTCTTCTCCACGGGAATGCCGTGGCGCTCGGCGTAGGCCAGCAGGCTCTCGCGCGAGTCCAGGCCCCATTCACGCCAGGGCGCGATCACGCGCACGTCGGGCGCCAGCGCATAGGCGCTGAGCTCGAACCGGACCTGGTCGTTGCCCTTGCCGGTCGCGCCGTGCGCGATGGCATCGGCGCCTGTCTCCTGGGCGATCTCGACCAGACGCTTGGCGATCAGCGGCCGCGCGATCGAGGTGCCCAGCAGGTATTCGCCCTCATAGACGGCGTTGGCGCGGAACATGGGGAAGACGAAATCGCGCGCAAATGTCTCGCGCAGATCCTCGATGTAGATCCGCTCGACCCCGAGGGCCTCGGCCTTCGCCCGCGCGGGCTCGAGCTCCTCGCCCTGGCCGAGGTCGGCGGTGAACGTGATGACCTCGCAGCCATAGGTCTCCTCGAGCCACTTGAGGATGATCGAGGTGTCCAGGCCCCCCGAGTACGCCAGTACCGCTTTGCGTATGCTGCTCATCGCCCCTTTCGCTCCGTTGCTGAACCGCCCCAATGGGAACCGCGGCATTCTACACGAACGCGCACGGCCGCGACGGTGCGGGGGCGGCGCAGATAGCACCCGACGGGTAGTCGTGGCACAATCCGGCTGGCGATTGCCGTCGCCACCGGCTGCCCGCCTACCGACAGCCCATCTCGACGGGGAAATCCATGACCGACGAGAAAGACATCGATCCGCAGGAAACGCGCGAGTGGCTCGACTCACTCGACACCGTGATCGAGGCCGACGGCGGTCAACGCGCGCATTTCCTGCTGGAGCGCCTGATCGACGAGTCCCGGCGGGCGGGGATCAACATTCCGTTCTCGCCGAAGACCGGCTACGTCAACACCATCCCGCCGCATCGCCAGGAGCACAGCCCGGGCAACCACGACCTCGAGTGGCGCATCCGCTCCTACATCCGGTGGAACGCGACCGCGATGGTGGTACGCGCCAACAAGAAGAGCGAGGGCATCGGCGGCCACATCGCCAGCTTCGCCTCAGCAGCCACACTCTACGACGTCGGCTTCAATCACTTCTTCCGCGCGCCCACCGCCGACCATGGCGGTGACCTCGTCATGATCCAAGGGCATTCGGCGCCCGGGATCTACGCGCGTGCCTATCTCGAGGGCCGCCTCGACCAGGACAAGCTGGACAACTTCCGCCACGAGGTCGACGGCGAGGGGCTGCCGTCGTACCCGCACCCGTGGCTGATGCCCGACTTCTGGCAGTTCCCCACGGTCTCGATGGGGCTGTCGCCGATGATGGGTATCTATCAGGCCCGGTTCATGAAGTACATGAACGACCGCGAGCTCGCCGCGGCGCGCGACC
>CAYTWS010000094.1:0-6313 GCA_964442145.1 uncultured Ectothiorhodospiraceae bacterium
ATCACCATCAACCTCGATGAGGCCGACGACGCCGAGCGCGAGCGCCGCCGAGTCGCCATGAAGGAGGCCCACCGGACGCTGATCGGCCACTTCCGCCATGAGATCGGGCACTACTACTGGGAGCTACTGGTGCGCGGGCGCTGCGAGCCCGCCTTCCGCGCCCTGTTCGGCGACCACGACGACCCGCCCTACGGCGACGCCCTCAAGCGCTACTACGACGAAGGCCCGGCGCCCGACTGGCCCGAGCGATGTGTCTCGGCCTACGCGACCATGCACCCTTGGGAGGATTTCGCCGAGACGTTCGCCCTCTATCTCGACATGCTCGCGGTGCTCGACACGGCCCGGCACTGGGGGTTGAGCGAGGTCACACCACCCGGGGCCGGGCTCGATACCATGGTCCGCGAATACATCGGCCTCGGCTTCCGGCTCAACGAGATCAACCGGGAGATGGGCCTACTGGATTTGGGCCCCGAGGTCTTGGTCGAGCCCGTGCGGCGCAAGCTGGGCTTCATCGACGCGCTCGTGCGCGCCGCCGCGCGCGGCGACGCCACCCCCGTGTGTCTCCAGGGTGAGATGACCGAATGAGCGATCACGGACTACTGCACGACTACGACCCGGGCGAGCGCTTCTGCGAGATGCTGGGCTCGCGCGAGCGGCCCGCGAGCCACACCGCCACCCTGCGCGCGCGGCTGGATCGGATGCCGCTCGAGGAGCTCCGGCAGCGCCAGCGCGACGCCGAGCTCGAGCTCTACAACTTCGGCATCACCTTTACCGTCTACACCCAAAAGGACGCGATCGACCGCATCCTCCCGTTCGACGCAATCCCGCGGGTGTTGCCGCCCGACGACTGGGACCACATCGAGCGCGGCGTCCAGCAGCGCGTCCAGGCGCTCAACCTCTTCCTCCACGACATCTACCACGAACGCCACATCGTCAACGACGGCGTCGTCCCGCCCGATGTCATCTTCTCCAACGCCAACTACCGCCCGGAGATGGAGGGCTTGGATCTACCCTGCGGGACCTACGTGCACATCGACGGATCCGATCTCATCCGCGGCGACGATGGCGCGTTCTACGTCCTCGAGGACAACGCGCGCTGCCCGTCCGGCGTGTCCTACATGGTCGAGAACCGCCACCTGGTGCTGCGCACGTTCCCCGACTTGATCGACGGGCTGGCGGTGCGCGCGGTGTCGAACTACGGCCAGCAGCTGCGCGAGGCCCTGGGCGAGACCGCACCGGCGGGCGTCGACGACCCCACGGTGGTGCTGCTGTCACCGGGGACCTACAACGCCGCCTACTTCGAGCACATCTTCCTCGCGCGCGAGATGGGCGTGGCCCTGGTCGAGGGCCACGACCTCGTCGTCGTCGACGACCGGGTCTACATGAAGACCATCCGGGGACTGCAGCCCGTCCACGTGATCTATCGCCGCATCAACGATGACTTCCTCGATCCGCGCGCGTTCAATCCGGAGAGCCTGCTCGGGGTGTCGGGGCTGATGCAGGCGTATCGCAAGGGCAACGTCAATCTGGCCAATGCCATCGGCACCGGCATCGCCGACGACAAGGCCCTCTACGCCTACATGCCGCGCATCATCCCCTACTACATGGACGAGGACCCGATCCTGCCCAACGTCGAGACCCACCTGTGCCGCGAGCCCGAGGGACTGCAATACACCTTGGACCACCTGCACGAGCTCGTGGTCAAGCCGGTGGGCGAGGCGGGCGGCTACGGTATCACGGTGGGCCCGCACGCGAGCGCCGACGAGCTCGAGGCCTGCCGCCAGCGCATCCTCGACCAGCCGCACAACTGGATCAGCCAACCCATGATCAATCTCTCGGTGTCGCCCACACTGGTCGACACCGGTATCGAGCCACGCCACGTCGACCTGCGGGTGTTCGCGGTCACGGGCCACGACACCTGGGTCGCACCCGGGGGGCTGTCGCGGGTGGCGCTACGCAAGGGCTCACTGATCGTCAACTCGTCGCAGGGCGGCGGATCGAAGGATACCTGGGTATTGCAGGACGAGGCCGGTCGATGACGAACCTGCTGTCGCGTTATGCCGATGCCATCTTCTGGATGGCGCGCTATACCGAGCGCGCCGAGAACGTCGCGCGCATCCTCGACGCCAACGAGACCTTCTCGCGCGACAGCCGCGGCGGGCACAACTGGCGTGCGATTCTCCAGCTCTACGCCGACGAGCCGCGCTTCTTCCAGGAGCACGCCACCGCCTCGGCCGACAACGTGCTCTACTTCTACACCCTGGATCAACGCAATCCGACGTCGATCCTGTCCGACCTGGGCCAGGCGCGGGCCAACGCACGCACCCTACGCCCATTGATCTCGACCGAGATGTGGACCCAGCTCAACGTGCTCTACAACCGCGTGCGCGCACTGGGCCCGCAAGAGGTCGCCGAGCCACGCCTTGCGCGCTTCTGCGCGCTGATCCGCGAGGGCTGCCAGACCCACACCGGTATCACCGAGGGCACGTTCTACCGCGACGAGGGCTGGAGTTTCTATCAATTGGGCAAGCAGATCGAGCGCGCCGACCAGACCACGCGCCTGCTCGACACCAAGTATCATCTGCTGTTGCCCTCGCCCGACGACGTCGGCTCCCAGCTGGATGTCAGCCGCTGGAACGCCTTGCTGCGCTCGGCGGCGGGCTATCACGCGTTCCGCCGGCTCCACCCGCGCGGTATGACACCGGCCGACGTCGCCAGCTTCATGCTGTTCCACGAACCCTTCCCGCGCTCGGTGGCCGCTTGCGTCAGCGAGATCGGCGAGCATTTGACCGCCTTGCGCTCGGCCTACGGGGTGCCGGGCGCGACCGCGGCCATGGGCCGGCTCGACGAGCTGCGCACCCTGCTCGCGCGCTGGAGCATCGATGCCGTCATCGCCCACGGCCTCCACGAGTTCATCGACGACGTCCAGCGCCACCTCAACGCGCTATCGATGGAGATCGGCCGCGACCTGCTCGGTCACGGCTCGTGATCCGGCCCCGGTGAATCCGCCACGCACGGTAGGACGAACCGTGGCCGACGGCGATCGCCGCCGGGCCAATCCGCGCGCACGGCGTCGCCGACCGAGTGACGCATTCCGGGCCCTCGGCGAACGAGCAGCCCACCCAGTGACGGCCTTGCGCTACACTCCCAGGGATCGGCTGCGCTCGGTCGAGCAATGGCATTGGAGCGGACGCCACGACCAACGCGTGGCGGACCAACCTCGACCACCACATGGACACGCGCGATGATGACCGCAGCTAACCGGATGGGGCGTGGCGCCGCCGTGCTGGCATTGGCGGTGATCGCCGCCATGGTGCTCATCTGCGGCTATGCGGCCACACAAGGCTCGCTTTGGAACCAGTTCGCCGCTATCGCCAGCATCGCCTGGGGCCAGGCCTTACTGGCCGACCTGTATGCGGGCTTGGCCTTGTTCGGCGCCTGGATCGCTTGGCGCGAGACGGGACGGCCGTTGCAGGCAGCCGCTTGGATTGCCGCCTTACTGACTTTGGGGAACGTGGTAGCCGGAGTCTACGTCCTGCTAGCATGGCGTGGGAGCCGGGGCGATGCGCGCACCTTCTGGTTGGGCGAGCGAGGCTGACACCCCATAGCCCATCCCAACGGCCTGGCTCTTGGTTGCGAGGACTACGATGGAACGGCCAAACGGGCGCGCATCAGCAGCGTCCGGGCCAGCGGCAGGCGATCATGGCGTCGACGAGCACCGATGAAACCAGTGGCTACACTCAACCCGGAGGGGGTCGGGTCAGCCCGGTCTACCAGCAACTACGCCAGGACATCCTGGCGTTGCGCTTGCGCTCGGGCGAGGCGCTCGAGGAGGACGCGCTGGCCAAGCGCTTCGGTTGCAAACGCGCCGCCATCCGCGAGGCCTTGGTGCGCCTGTCGGCCGACGGCTGGGTCGAGCTCACCGCCAACCGCGGCGCGCGCGTAACACGCATCGACTTGGCCGAGCTGCCACGGTTCATCGAGGCCATCGACCTCGTCTCGCGCGCGATCAATCGCTACGCAGCCGAACGACGAAACGAAGGTGATCTCGCGGCCATCGAGAACGCGGCCCGCCTGTTCGACGTGGAGGCGGAAAACGGCGATCCAGCGGTGCTCGCCGAGCACAATCGCAACCTGCACATGGCCGTCGCCGGCGCCGCCGACAACGCCTACCTCCAAGCGACCTACCAGCACTTGTTCGATCAGGGCACGCGTATGCTGCACTTGGCATTCGGCCGTGCGCGCAGTGATAGCGCCAAGCAGAAACGCCACCTCACGCGCGTGTCCGCCGATCACGCCGAGCTGATCGCCGCAATCCGCAGCGGCGACGGCGCGCGTGCCGAGGCGGTCGCCCGCACGCATACGGCATTGTTCCGCCAACGCCTCTACGACTACCTCCACCGCGAAAGCACCGACGAGATCGATGTCCACACCGATCCGGTGTGACCGGTGTGATTACAGGCGGCAGGCGTGGGCCATCGGTTGCACCGGGCAGCGGTGACAGCGGGTGGGGTCAACCCGCCCTGGGGTAGACCGCGACAGGCGACCAGCGCGGTCCCCCCGGGCCGTACACCCGGAGGTGCTGCATGGGCCAAGTCAGCGTCCGCCGGCCGGGGTGGACGCGGCCCGGGTCAGCCCTCTTCGCCGAGCCACGCGTCGAAGCGCTGCTCCATCTCCTCGGCGTTGTCGGCCCACCACAGGAAGCTCGCCTGGACCGCGTTACGCCGGTTGCCGGGGGCGGTGGGCATGTGCGACTGGTACTCGCGCTGGACCAACGGCAGCGAGGACTGGCGTCCGGGCGCATACGACAGGAAGTCGGTAAGACGCGCCATCGACTCGGTGCGCGTGGCGTAGCTGATGAACTCGAGCGCGTCGGCCATATTGGGCGCGCCGCGCGGAATGGCCCAGACCTCGATGGTCCAGACCTGGCCGTCCCAAATGTAGCCTAGCGGCTGATCGTTCTTGACGATCTCGTTGAAGATGCGGCCATTGTAGGCGCTCGACATGACGACCTCTCCACCGGTCAGCCACTCCTGCGGCTTGGAGCCGTCTTCCCACCAGCGGATCTGATCGCGAATGGAAGCGAGCTTGTCGAATGCCCGGGCCTTGCCCTGCTCCGTATCGAGTTCCTTGTAGACGTTCTCGGGGGCGACACCGTCGGCCATCAGCGCCCATTCCACATTGTTCTTGGCCGACTTTTGCATTCCGCGCTGCCCCGGGAACGCCTCGACGTCGAAGACGTCCTCGAGTGTCTCGGGGGTCTCGTCGAACGCGCGCTTGTCGTAAGCCCACATCGTCGACCAGATGTATTGGCCCACGGCGCACTCGTGCAGCGTGTTGGGCAGGAAATCCTCGATCGCGGGCGTGCCGTCGGGCGCCGGCGGCAGCATGCTGGGCGAGATGGGCTCGAGATAGCCGTTCTCGCAGCCACGCAAGGCACTCGACAGGCTGAGGTCGACCACCTGCCACTTGGGCTCGCCCGACTGCACCTGCTCCTCGATGTCCGAGAAATCGCCACCGTAGACGTAGTCGGCGACCTCGGCCTCGATCCCGGTCTCCTCGGAGAACGGATCGATATACGCCTGGCGCTGGCCGTCGGCGTAGGAGCCGCCCCAGCTGAGGATCGTCAACGCCTCGCCCTCGGCGGCCGACGCCGCACCACCGCTCAACAACATCGCAGCGGCCGTCACGCACGCGGCGAGGTGGACGCGATTCGCTCGGTCATTCATCGACTAACTCCCGCTGCTGCTGCAGCTGTTTCGCGCCATCCCGCGGCTCAACCATTCGACCGTGCCCGACTCGCCGAGCGATGGCCGGATCCCCGCAATCGGATGGAGTGTAGACTGGCGCTGCTTGGCGATTCAACAAGCCCCTCTCCGGCAGCCATCCACCAGCTACGGCTGGCGCCCGCCCCGATACAGCGCGACCAGCGAGCGCGTCGACGCGTCCCAATCATCGAGATCCTCGGTCTCGCCCGATACAGGGGGCAGCAAAGCGCGTGCCATCTCCTTACCCCGCTCGACGCCCCACTGATCGAAGGGATTGATACGCCAAACCATCGCCTGGGCGAATACCTTGTGCTCGTACAATGCCAGCAACTGGCCCAGGGTTTCGGGACTGAGCCCATCCATGAGCAACGTGGTGCTGGGCCGGTCACCGCCCAGGGCCCGATGCGGGCGTAGCCACTCCTCGACCCGCGCGCGACGCAGCGCGTCGGTACTGCAACCCGAGGCCAGGACCGCGCTCTGCGCGAAGGCGTTGGCCGCCAAGGCGTGGCGATCGGGGTGCTCATCCCCGGCCACGGCGATGATGT
>CAYTWS010000095.1:0-6308 GCA_964442145.1 uncultured Ectothiorhodospiraceae bacterium
GTAGGCCTCCGGATCCTCGGACTTGTAGAACAGGTAGTCGCCGTTGTAGGTCATCCCCGCATGGATCACGCCCTGCGCGATCTGCTGGAGCTGCGGGGTCCCATCGTTGAAGCCGCTGAAGTTGTCCCGGTTCTTCGTCTCCAGGATCGTCTTGGCCGCCTTCGTCCATTGGCTCTTGTCCTGACAGCGATAGCCGAAGCCGAGATAGGCGCACGTCACACCCATCGACACCTGCCCGTCACTCATCATGGCGAACGGGTACTCGGCGTTCACCTCCGGATCCAGCAGGATACCCCAGCTGTTGGGCACATCACCGAGCGATTCACTGTTGTATATCAGGCCCGTCGTGCCCCATTGGTAGGCGGCGGTGTACTGATTCCCCGGATCGTAACTGGGATCCTTGAACTTGGAGCCGAGATTCTCCAGGTTCGGAATCTTGGAGTGGTCGAGCTCCTGCACGATCCCTGTCTCGACCAGCCGCGGCACGAAATAGTTCGACGGCACGATGATGTCGTACTGCGACTTGCCGCCCGAGCGCAGCTTGGAGAACATCTCGGGAAGCGAGTTGTAGTGGTTCTGCACGACCTCGACGTCGTGCCTCTTCTCGAACTTCTCGATGATCTCCGGATCCATGTACTGGGACCAGTTGAAGATGAAGAGCTTGTCCTCTTCGGCTTGCGCAGTGGCGAACCCACCGAGCGTGAGCACGCCCAACAGTGAGGTCGCGATCGGTTTCATCATGGCTCTCATAGTACGAGACTCCATTGTCACTCTCGTGACGGTTTGTTCACGGGACGAGCCCGCTGGATGGCGTAACTGATCGCGGCGGCGGTGAATACCGCCACGATCATCAACGTCGAGATCGCATTGATCTCGGGGGTGATGCCTTTCTTGATCGCGCTCCAGATAAAGATCGGCAGCGTCGTGCTCTCCGGGCCGGCGGTGAAGAAGCTTATCACGAAATCGTCGATCGAAAGCGTGAACGACAGGAAGAATGCCGATATCAAAGCAGCTCGCAGGGTCGGTACGATGAAGTACCACGCGCGCTGCCAGGGCTTGGCGTAGAGGTCCTGCGTCGCCTCGAAGAGCATCGGATCGAGCTGGAGCAAGCGCGAGTAGATGAGCAGCGAGACGAACGGGATCTGGAACGACACATGGGCGATGATCATCGTCAGCAACCCCGGATCCAGCAACCCGGTGGCCTTGTTGATCTGGACGAAGAACGTCATCTGGGAGATGCCGTAGACGATATCCGGCATCACCAGCGGCAGGTAGATGAACCAAATCAGCCATCCGAGATTCAAGTGGCGATAGCGATACATCCCGTAGCCCAGGACGGTGCCGACCACCGTCGCCAGGCACGACGAGACGATCGCCAGGACCAGGCTGTTGTAGATGGCCGAGATGATAGTCTCGTTGGCGAAGAGCTTGACGTACCACTCGAGCGAGAATCCCTGGAACGTCTTGTAGGTGCGCGTCGAGTTGAACGAGAACAGCACGACAATGGCGAGTGGCGCGTACAGGAAGAACAACACGATGTACCACCACACGCGCAGGCCACGCTGGAACGTCTTCGTCCTCACAGCACTACCTCCTTGCCGCCACCGAGGCGGCGCCCGATGCGCCGCAGCACCAGCAGACCACCGAGGGTCGCAAGGATCATGAGCAGCGCTGCCGCGGCCCCAAGGGGCCAATTCGACGCCTGAGAGAACTGCCGAGCAACCAGATTGCCGATCATCATCGACTTGCCGCCGCCGAGCAGCTCGGGGATCACGTACATACCGAAGGCCGGTATCGACACCAGCACGGTACCGGCCATCAGCCCGGGCAGCGTCTGCGGCAGGACGGCGTGGCGGAACACGTTGATCGGCTTGGCATAGAGATCGTGCGCCGCCTGCACGATTTCCGGGTCGAGCTTCTCGAACGCGGCGTAGAGCGGCAGTACCATGAACGGCAAGAAGTTATAGACCAGCCCGAGAACGACGGCGAAGCTCGACGGGAAAAGCCCCATCTCGGTCGGAATCAAGCCGAAGTTGGCCGCCAGGCTCGACACGGGCGTTTTCGGTGCTAGGATGTTCATCCAGCCGAATGCCCGGATGACCTGGTTGGTCCAGGAGGGCACGACGACGACCAGCAGCATCAACGGGCGTCGATCCGTCGGCTGGATGCTGATGAAGTAGGCCAAGGGATAGGCGATCAGGATCACCAGCGCCGTGGCGATCAAGGTCTGCCACAGGGAGCGCGCCAGCGTGTAGAGATTGCCGGGGCTCCAGCCCAACAAGCCGAAGCCGGCCAGCTCGCGGAACGACTGCAGCGTCAGCGGCATCTGCGGCAGGCCGTAGGGGCCATTCGACATGAACGCCACCGACATCAGGTAGAAGCTCGGCAGCACCAAAAAGAGCACGATCCAGAGGATGCCGGGGGCGATCGTGCTCATCAGGTGCAACGTCTGCCCCCAGTGCCCTCGGGACCCAGCGGCCTTGCCCAGGCCCGCTGCCTTACTCATCGAGGAACACCATCCCCGCCGTATCGACGGCCAGGCGCACGTGCTCACCCGGCTCGTAATGGGGCTGCCCGCGGTTGCTCACGATCGCGGTGATGCGCGAGTCGCCGCATTCGAGCTGATACTCGGCGAAGGCCCCGCGGTAGAGCCGGTCGATGATACGGGCGCGGAAGCGGTTGTCGCCGGTGTCGTCCTCGGGCAACAGATCGATGGTCTCCGGCCGGATCAACACGTACGAGCCCGTGGCGTCGCCGTAACCGCTGAGGGTGCCGATGGGGGTGTCGAGTGAGCCATCGCTCGTGCGCTCGACCGGGAAGAGGTTGGTGTGGCCCATGAAACGGGCGACGAACAGGTTCTCCGGTCGCTCGTAGATCGACTCCGGGGGGCCCACTTGCTGGATCCGTCCATCGTTCATCACAGCGATGCGGTCGCTCATCACCATCGCTTCCTGCTGGTCGTGTGTGACGAAGACGAAGGTCATGCCCAGGCGCTGCTGGGTCTGCGACAGCTCGACCTGCAACGCGCTGCGTAACCCGGCGTCGAGCGCCGACAGCGGCTCATCGAGCAGCAAGAGATCGGGCTCGTTGATCAACGCACGCGCCAACGCCACCCGCTGCTTCTGACCGCCGGAAAGCTGCGCGATATCGCGCTCGACGAGGTCGTCGATCTTGATGAACTTGGCGGTCTCGTCGACCCGGCGCTGGCATTCCTCGCGCTCGATACCGCGCATGCGCAGCCCGAAGGAGATGTTGTCGCGGACGTTGAGATGGGGAAAAAGCGCGTAGGACTGGAACACCGTGTTGACGCTGCGGCGGTGCGCCGGTGTCCGCAGGATGTCGTTGCCGCCGACGCCGACCGAGCCCCCGGTCGCTTCCTCCAGCCCGGCCAGGATGCGCAGCAACGTCGTCTTGCCGCAGCCGGACGGGCCCAACAGAGTGAAGAATTCGCCCGCGCCGATCTCGAGATCGATGTGCTCGAGAGCGACGACCTCGCCGGGGAAGTGTTTCTGCACGCCCTTGAGCGAGATCGAGGACGCCTCGCGTGCCTCGCCGCCGGTGGCGTTGCGCCGGATCTCGGCGTAGGGATCGGGTGGCTTGCCGGTCTGGGCCTTCGTCTCGGCTACGGTGGTCTCGTCCTGCATCGACTCCAAACGCGTCATGACTCGACCCCCTGGGACCAGTCGCTCAGATCAAGTCCCGCATCTTGTAGAAATTCGTCGCGAGCACGAGCAATGGGGTGCGGAAACGCCGTCCCCCGGGGAAATCACGATGGCGCATCCGCGCGAACACATCGAAGCGCTGCGCCTGCCCTGCGATCGCCTCGGACAGCAGCTTGCCCGCCATGCCGGCGATGGCCAGGCCCTGGCCTGAGTAGCCATGGGCGAAGTAGAGGTTACCCCCGACGCGGCCGAAATGGGGAAAGCGATTGAGCGTGATACCGACCCAGCCGCCCCACATGTGCTCGATGCGTACCCCCTCGAGCGCGGGGAAGATCCGCGTCATTTTCGCCTCCATGCGCCCGCGCAGATTGCGCGGCTCGCGCCCGCTGTAGCTCACCTGGCCGCCGTAGAGCAGGCGATGGTCGGAGGACAGGTGATAGTAGTCGAGGACGAAGTTCGCGTCGGAGACGGCCTTGTCGGTCGGCAGCGTGCGCGCGACTCGCTCGTCGTCGAGGGGTTCGGTGGCGATCACGTAGTTGCTCACGGGCATCAGCTTGGCGCGTAGCTGGGGATCGAGCGCGTCGAGATACGCATTGCAGGCGAGCACCACGAACTTCGCGCGGACCGAGCCATCTTGTGTATGCACCACCGCCGGATCGCCACGGTCGATCGCCGTCACCGCACTATCCTCGTGCAGCTCCGCACCGTGATCCTGGGCAGCCCGGGCGAGACCCAGGGTGTAGTTGAGCGGATGGAGTCGCCCGGCGGCGGGCTCGTAAACGCCGCCGATGTAGTAATCGCTGCGCACGTGCTCTTGCATGGCCGCCTGATCGAGGAGCTCCAAGCCTTCGTAGCCGTAGCCCTCGGTCACTTTTTGCGCCCACTCGCGATACATGCGCATGTGGCGGGGGCGGATAGCGGTGTGGACGTAGCCCCACTGCAGATCACAGGGAATCTCGTAGGTGCGCACGAGATCGTCGACCAAACCGATCGCCTCGCGCGACATATCCCAGACTTGGCGCGCACCGTCGGCGCCCAGGCCCCGCTCGACGACGTCCATGCCGACACCGAAGCCGGGCATGACGTGGCCGCCCGCGCGTCCCGAGGCCCCCCATCCGATACCCCCGGCCTCGAGCAGCTTGACGTGAAAGCCGCACCGCGCCAGATGCAGCGCTGCGGAACAGCCGGTGACACCGCCGCCGACGACGCAGACATCGGCGCGTTGCTCGCCCGCGAGTGCCGCAGTCGGTCCCAACGATACCCGGATGGACCGGGCGTACCATGAGTCGTCCCGCTCACTCATGCCGCGTCTACCCGATCAGTACCGGATCCAGGTGGTCTTGGTCTGGGTGTATTTGTCGATTGCGTGGAGCGACTTATCGCGGCCGATGCCCGACTGCTTGTAACCGCCGAACGGGACCGTAATGTCGTCATCGTCGTAGCAGTTCACCCAGACCGTGCCCGCGCGCAGCATGCGCGCGGCCGAATGGGCCTTGCCGATGTCCTGGGTCCAGACGGCGGCGGCCAGTCCGAACGGACTGTCATTGGCCACCCGAATGGCCTCGTCGAAACCCGACACGGTAATCGCCGAGAGCACGGGGCCAAAGATCTCCTCGCGGGCAATGCTCATCGATCCTTGGACGTTGTCGAAGACCGTCGGCTCGATGAAATAGCCGCCGCTATCGCTGCGGCTACGCTGGCCGCCGACGCGCAGCCGGGCGCCCTCGCGCTCGCCCGCCTCGATGTAGCCGAGAACGCGCTCCATCTGCTCGGCGTCCACCATCGCCCCGAGGCGCGTGGCGGGATCGAGGGGATCGCCCGGTGGGCGCTCACGGGCGTGGGCGACGATGCGCTCGATCATCTCCTCGCGCACGGGCTCCTCGACGATCAATCGGGAGCCGGACATGCACACCTCGCCCTGGTTGAAGAAGATCGCGTTGGCCGCGGCACTGGCGGCTTGATCGAGGTTCGGGGCATCCGCGAGCACGATGTTGGGGGACTTGCCGCCGCACTCGAGCGCGATGTGCTTCATGTTCGACTGGCCGGCATACTGCAGGAACATCTTGGCCACTGGTGCCGACCCCGTGAACGCCAAGGCATCGACGTCCATGTGCAGTCCCAGTGCCTGCCCCGCGGTCGGACCAAAGCCCGGGACGACGTTGAGCACCCCGTCGGGCAGGCCCGCCTCGGCGGCGAGCTCGGCGAAGCGTAGCGCGCTCAGCGGGCTCTGCTCGGCGGGCTTGAGCACCACCGAGTTGCCCGCCGCGAGCGCGGGGCCGAGCTTCCAGGAGGCCATCATCAGCGGGAAATTCCAGGGCACCACCGCCGCGACGACGCCAATGGGCTCGCGCGTGATCGTCGCCAGTACCCGGTCGTTGGTGGGCGCGGTCTCGCCGTAGAGCTTGTCGATCGCCTCGGCATACCAGCCGATCGTGCGCGCCACCAAGGGGATGTCCACACCGCTGGCGTCGGCGATCGGCTTGCCCATGTCCAAGGTCTCGAGCAGCGCGAGCTCAGCGCGGTGCTCCTCGACCAGCTCGGCCAGGCGCGCCAGCACGGCCTTGCGCTTGCGTGGCTCGAGCCCCGCCCAGCGGCGATCCTCGAACGACGCCCGCGCGGCGGCGACGGCGCGGTCCACGTCGGCGC
>CAYTWS010000096.1:0-6304 GCA_964442145.1 uncultured Ectothiorhodospiraceae bacterium
TGACGGCGAGCCCGTCGCGCTCGACGCCGACGGCCTGCTCGCCGTGTGCCTACAGCACGAGATCGATCATCTGGACGGCCGGTTGTTCATCGACCACCTATCGGCCTTGAAGCGCCAGCGTATCGACAAACGCCTGGCGAAGCAGCGACGCCGTGAGGGCTCGGGCGGTCGTCGCGCCGCCGGCTAGCCCCGTTGGCCGCGCCCGTCCGCCTCGCCTATGCGGGCACCCCCGGTTTCGCGGTGCCCGCGCTCCGAGCGCTCGCCGACGCGGGCCACGACATCGTCGGTGTATTCACCCAGCCGGACCGCCCCGCCGGCCGTGGGCGCCGGCTGACGCCGCCGCCGGTCAAGCAAGCCGCGCAAGAGCTCGGCTTGGCCGTCCACCAGCCCAGCGCCCTCGATCGCGGCCAGCTGAGCGCGGTGGCGGGCGAGGCCGGCCTCGATGCCCTGGTGGTGGTCGCCTTCGGCCAGATCCTGGCGCGCGAGGTCCTCGATTGGCCGCGCCTGGCGGCCCTCAACCTGCACGCCTCGCTGCTGCCGCGCTGGCGCGGGCCCGCCCCCATCGCACGTGCGCTGTTGGCGGGCGACCGCGAGACCGGCGTCAGTGTGATGCAGATGCAGCCGGGTGTAGACACCGGGCCCGTGCTCGTCCGCCGGCGCTGCCCGATCGCCGCCGACGATACGGCCGGGTCCGTGCACGACCGACTGGCCGATCTGGGCGCCGAGGCGCTCACGCAAGTCTGCGCCGATCTGCCGGGCTACCTGGCCACCGCCACGCCCCAGGACGAGGCCGAGGCGTGCCACGCGCCCAAGCTCAGCCGCGCCGAGGGAGCCCTCGATTGGGCCCAGCCCGCGCCCGAGCTCGAGCGCCGTGTACGGGCATTGCAGCCGTGGCCGGGCGCCTGGACCACGGTGGCCGGCGAGACCCTGCGCATCTGGCGTGCCGAGGCGCTCGCCGGGACCGGTGACGACGGCGACGCGCCCGGTACCGTAGTCGCGAGCCATCGCGACGGCATCGACGTGGTCACGGGCACGCAGCGCCTGCGCCTGCTGCGGCTGCAGCCGGCCGGCCGGCGCCCCATGGACGTCGCCGATTTCGTCAACGCGCGGGACCTCACGGGTTGGCGCCTGGGCACCTGATACCGGCGCGTGCCGCGGCCGCCCGGGTGGTGGCCAGCGTCGTCGGCGGGCGCACCGTGGAGGCCGCGCTCGCGCAGCAGCGCGGCCACGTCGCGGCGAGCGAGCACGCCTTGCTGCAGGAGCTCGCCTTCGGGACCGTGCGCCACTGGTACCGCCTCGAGCCCGTGGTACGCCAGCGCCTGCGCAAGCCGCTCAAGCGCCGCGAGCGCGACCTCCTCGCCCTGCTGGTGGCGGGTGTCTACGAGCTCGATGTGATGCGCACCCCCGACCACGCCGCCGTCGATGCCTGGGTCGAGGCCACGCGGGCACTGGGCAAGTCGTGGGCGCGAGGCCTGGTCAACGCCGTCCTGCGCGCCGTCCTGCGCGCCCCGCAAGATCGGCCAGGGCACGACGACCCCGGCCAGGCCCACGGGTGGCCCGATTGGCTCGCGGCGGCGCTGGCGCACGATTGGCCCGATGATTGGCCGGCGATCGCCGGCGCCGGTACCCAGCGCCCGCCGATGACGCTGCGCGTGAACCGCCGGCGCACCAGCCGCAGCGCCTACCGCCAGCGCTTGGCCGCCGATGGCATCGAAGCGCACCCAGCGCGGGCGGCGCCGGATGCGCTCGTCCTGAGCGAGCCCGTAGCGGTGGCGTGCCTGCCGGGTTTCGACGCGGGCGAGGTCTCGGTCCAGGACGCCGGCGCTCAGCTCGCGGCACCCACCCTGGCACCCAAGGCGGGCGAGCGCGTGCTGGATGCTTGTGCGGCGCCGGGTGGCAAGACGGGCCATCTGGCCGATATCGCGCCCGATATGGCGGCCCTGGTAGCGGTCGAGTCCGACCCCGATCGGGCGCAGCGCCTGCGCAGTGGACTCGCGCGTCTCGGCGTACAGGCCCGCATCGAGGTCGCCGACGTCGGCGATACGTCGGCGTGGTGGGACGGCCGGCGCTTCGAGCGCATCCTGTTGGACGTACCGTGCAGCGCCACGGGGGTGATACGCCGACACCCGGACATCCGGCTCCTGCGCCGCCCGGACGACATCGCCCAGCTGGCCCGCCAACAAGCCGAGCTGCTCGATGCCGTCTGGCCGCTGCTGGCCCCGGGCGGTATGCTGCTATACGCAACGTGTTCGATCCTGCGCCGCGAGAATGCCGACCAGATCGCTGCCTTTATCGCGCGCACGCCCGAGGCGCGCGCGGCCGCGTGGTCGGCCCCTTGGGGGCGCGCCGACGGTCCGGGCCGGCAAATCCTGCCGGGCGAGGAGGGCATGGATGGATTCTTCTATGCGTTGGTCGAGCGATCCCCGTGACGACTAGCGCCAGTGCAGGGCGCTGCTGAGGCGACCGAAGGAGCGCGATGCGCGGCGACGGCATCCGCATCTTGCCTGTTCTACTGGGCTGCTGTGCGCTCGCCGCGCTGCCGGCAGCGAGTGTCCGGGCCGAGGCGCCATTCGGTGCGCCCACGGTCTCGGTCGAGCTCGCCGACGAGGTCTACCAGCTCGATGCGCTGGCCGATCTCGAGCTCACGCCCCCGGTACGCGAGGCGCTGGAGAACGGCGTCGATCTGCACATCCGCTGGCGTGTCGACATCGAGCGCGAGCGCGGCTGGTGGCTCGATGCCGAGGTCGCTTCCGTCGTCCAGCACCACCGGCTCTCGTATCACCCGCTGAGCCGTCAATACGTCGTGACCAATCGCAACACCGGCGAGCGCCGTAGCTTCCAGCGCCTCGATAGCGCGCTCGAGGAGATCGGCACGCTGATCGACTTCCCCGTCGTCGATGCGGTGCTCATCGATGAGCCCAGCCGCTACCGCGGCTACGTCCGGGTCCATCTCGTCCACGGCGAGCTCCCGCTGCCGCTGCGCACGACGGCGCTGTTCTCCTCCCAGTGGGATCTGGCCTCGGAATGGCGCGAGTGGCGGTTCGACTGATCAACCGCTTGGCCACGGGGCTGTGGCCGATGGTGGCGCTGTTCGCGCTACTGCTGGCGTCGCTGTATGTGCTCGCCAACTTCTCCGAGAGCTTCGACCGCTTTGGCCGGCTCTATGTCGGCCTGCTGCTGCTCAACTTCGTCGGCATCGGCTTCATCGCACTGCTCATCGGCGTCAATATCTGGGGCCTGATCCGGCGCTTCCGCCAGCGCGCCGCGGGTGCCCGACTGACGCTGAAGCTCGTCGCCGTCTTCATCGTCATGGCGCTGGTGCCGGTGACCATCGTCTATGCCTTTTCGTTGCGCTTTCTGCGCTCCGGCATCGACTCCTGGTTCAACGTCGAGGTCGAGCGTGCCCTCGATGACGCGCTACTGTTGTCCAAGCAGTCACTGCGCGTCTACATGCGCGGACTCGAGCAAGTGACCGAGCGCTCGGCGTCGGGCCTCGGCGGCCTCTCCCGGGATGGCGCAGTGGCCCGTATCGCGGAGCTTACCGCCGAGACGCCGGCGTCGCACCTGACCTTGCTCGACAGCGATGGCCGCGTGATCGCCGTTGGCGGCGAGAGCGACGCCGACGTGACACCGCCGCGCCCGCCCCCGGATGTGCGCATGCAGGCGCGCTACCTGGAGCCCTATGTGGGCCTGGACCCCGTCGGCGACGCGGGGCTGCACGTACGCGTGGTGGTGCCGGTCGCGGGCCAGGCGGCCGGCTCGGGGCCGCGCTTGCTCCAGGCGCTTTATCCCATGCCGGCGCGTCTGGAACGCCTGGCCAACCGCGTTCAGGGGGCGGTCGGCACCTACCGCGAGCTCGATTATCTGCGCCAGCCGCTCAAGACCAGCTATATCCTCACGCTCACGTTGGCGCTGGGGCTGTCCGTGCTCACCGCGATATGGGCCGCTTTCTTCGCCGCCAGGCGCCTAATGCAGCCCATCCACAATCTGGCGGAGGGTACGCGCGCCGTCGCCGCCGGCAATTACGCCACACGCCTGCCGCCGTCGGGGCGCGACGAGCTCGGCTTCCTAGTGCAGTCGTTCAATGAGATGACGCGGCGGCTGTCCGACGCGCGCAACCAAGCGCGCATCAGCCAGCGCCAGGTCGAGACCCAGCGCGCCTATCTCGAGACGGTGCTCGAGCGCATCTCCACCGGCGTGATCACGATCGACAGCGACGGCACGCTCAACACCGCCAACGAGGCCGCCGCACGCATCCTCGGGGTGGAGCTGGCCGCCCATACGGGCCAGGCACTGACCGAGCTCGCCCAGGCCCATCCGCCGTTGGCGCAGTTCCTCGATACCGTGCGGCCGCACATGGAGGCCGAGACCAGCGAATGGCAGGCGCAATTCGAGCTCCACGGGGCGAGCACCTACAAGACGCTGGTGTGCCGGGGCGCGCCGCTGCCCGATCGGCCCGATCTCGCTGGCGGCTGGGTCATCGTCTTCGATGACATCACCGCTTTGGTCCAGGCCCAGCGCGAGGCCGCTTGGAGCGAGGTGGCGCGGCGCTTGGCCCACGAGATCAAGAATCCGCTGACCCCGATCCAGCTATCGGCGGAGCGGCTGCGCCATCGCCTGCTCGGTCGCTTGTCCGGCGACGAGGCCGATATGGTCGATCGCTCGACCTGGACCATCATCCAGCAAGTCGAGTCCCTCAAGGCGATGGTGCGCGCGTTCGCCGACTATGCCTCGAGCCCGTCCGCCGATTTCGCACCGGTCGATCTCAACGCGCTGGTGCGCGAAGTGGTCGATCTCTACGAATCCAGCGACCAAAAGGGGCGGGTCGCGCTCGATCTGGCCACGGGGCTAGCGCCGGTCGAGGGCGATGCGGATCGGCTGCGCCAGGTGCTGCACAATCTGGTCAAAAACGCCCTCGAGGCCCAGCCGCAGGCGAGCGATGCCGTGCCGGTATGGGTCGCCACGCGCCCGATCGCGGGTGACACGGATGCGAGCGCGCCGGTTGAGCTCACCGTGCGCGATATCGGCCCAGGGATCCGCGAGGACTTGCTCGAGCGCCTGTTCGAGCCCTACATGAGCGGCCAGCCGAGCGGCAGTGGCCTCGGCCTGGCCATCGTCAAGAAGATCGTCGAGGAGCACGGCGGCACCGTCTCCGCGACCAATGCGGACGACGGCGGCGCCATGGTGCGGGTGGTCCTGCCCGGGGCACCGCCGGCGCAGCCGCCTACCGAGGTGCAATCACTATGAGCGATACCAACGTCCTCGTCGTCGACGACGAGCGCGACATCCGCGAGCTGCTGCGCGAGATCCTGGTCGAGGAGGGCTACGATGTCACCACGGCGGCGGACGGGGCCACGGCGCAACAGCGCGCGCGCGACGATCCGCCCGACTTGGCCCTCATCGATATCTGGATGCCCGACATCGACGGCATCACGTTGCTCAAGGACTGGCAGGGCGAGGGCGGTCCGCCGTTCCCCGTGATCATGATCTCGGGGCACGGGACGATCGAGACGGCGGTCGAGGCGACGCGCTTCGGGGCCTACGACTACGTCGAGAAGCCGCTTTCGCTGACCAAGCTGTTGTTGACCGTGCGGGGAGCGCTGGGCGGGGATGAGCAACGCCCGCCCGATGCGGCCGCACGCATCGCGCGTGACACGCGCGTCGAGCTGGTCGGCTCCAGCGAGGCCATCAAGGCCCTGCGCGAGCGTCTCGCGCGGCTCGCGCCGATCGACCTCGTCGCCCTCATCCGGGGCGAGCCCGGCTCGGGTAAGCGCACCGCCGCACGCTTGATCCACGACCAGAGCCCGCGCTGCGACAGCCCGTTCATCGAGGTCGACCTGTCCGGCTACGGCGCCGAGGTCGACCATGCCCGCCTGTTCGAGGCCGACGGACCGTTCGCCCGAGCGGTTGGCGGTACCGCGGTGCTCTACGACGTCGCCCGCCTCGATGGGCCGGGCCAGGCACGCTTGAGCCAGTGGCTGGCCTCGCGCGCCGGCAGCGAGCGCCCGCGGCTGATCGCGCTCACCGCGGGCGATCTGGCCGACGGGGTCGAGCGGGGTACCTTCCGCTCCGATCTGTACCACACGCTCAACAGCGCCCCGGTGCGCGTGCCCGGGCTACGCGAGCACCCCGAGGACGTCCCCGAGCTCCTGGATTACTGGACCAACCGCCTGGTCACCGAGGAAGGGCTGACCTACCGCCACTTCTCCGTCGCCGCCCAGAACCGTCTGCGCCATCATCGCTGGCCGGGCAACGTCGCCGAGCTCGTCAGCCTGGTGCGCCAGCTGTTGTCGCTGGGCGAGGG
>CAYTWS010000097.1:0-6290 GCA_964442145.1 uncultured Ectothiorhodospiraceae bacterium
TCCGGCCGCGGGCTGCGCCCGCGAGCATTTGCTCGAAGACGGCGTCGAGTTCGTCCAAGCCCACGGTCTTGGTGACCACGTCGTGCAGATGGGGCGGTTTCCAGTCGGTCGCGAGGCGTTGCCATACGCGCCGGCGGCGGTCCATGGGGCAGTTGGCCGAGGTGATCCCGATCAGGCTCACCCCGCGCAGGATGAACGGCATGACGCTGGTCTCCAGGTCGGTGCCCGCGGCCAGGCCGATCGAGGCGACGCTGCCCCAGGGCACCGTCGTGCGCAGCAGGTCGGCGAGCACGTGGGCGCCCACGTTGTCGATGGCGCCGCCCCAGTGCGACCGCTCGAGTGGGCGCCCGCGGGTGGCCAGCTCGCCCGGGTCGATGACCCGGCTGGCGCCGAGCCCGGTGAGGCAATCGGTGGCGTCCGATTTGCCCGAGACGGCGACGACCTCATAGCCGCGCGCGGCCAATAAGTCGACCGCGAGGCTGCCCACGCCGCCGCTCGCGCCCGTCACGGCGATGGGCCCGAGTGCGGGCTCGAGGCCGTTCTCCTCGAGCCGCATCAGCGCCAGGCCGGCGGTGAAGCCCGCCGTCCCGAGCGCCATCGCCTCGAACGGGTCGAGGCCCTCGGGCAGCGGGATCACCCAGTGCCCGGGGACGCGCACGTACTCGGCGAAACCGCCGTCGTGGTCCTCGGAGAGCCCGCAACCGGTCACCAGGACCGCATCGCCGACGCCGATCCCGTCGGTCTCGGACGAGACCACCGTGCCCGCGACATCGATGCCCCCGACCAAAGGCAAGCGGCGCGCGATCCGCCCGCGGCCCGTGCCCGCGAGCGCATCCTTGTAGTTCACCGACGAGTAAGCGGCTCGGATGATGACGTCGCCCTCGGCCAGGTCGTCGAGCTGCAACTCGGTCATAGCGCCGCCGCCTTCGCTCAGGCGGTAGGCGCGGAAGGGTGTCTCCGCGGGCTCGCTCATCAGGCCCCCCAAACGGTCTCGCGTTGGCTCGATCATAGGCAGGGCCGTCACAGTCGGGCAAGCGTACTCGACCGACGCGTTACATCGGCGCCTGCTGCGCGGCCGCATTGGTCGCGATGGGTGAACGGGTACAATGAAGCGCGTTCGATCAACGAGGTGAGGGAGCCCGAGATGAACAAGATCGCGGTCGTGGGAGGCGCGGGGCGCGTCGGTGAGTCCGCCGCGCTGTTTTTGATGCAGCAGAGCCTCGCGCGCGAGGTGGTCGTCGTCGACATCGCCGAGGGCCCGGCCAAGGGCGCGGCGCTGGATATCGCCGAGTCGGCGCCCGTGTTCGGCCAGGACACCCGCCTTTGGGGCACGGCCGATTACCGCGATCTGGCCGACAGCGACCTCATCGTCGTCACCGCCGGCCTGCCGCGCAAACCGGGGATGAGCCGCTCCGATCTGCTGGACAAGAACGTCGCCATCATGGATCAGATCGCCGATGCGGCGCGCGAGCACGCCCCCGAGGCGATGATGATCGTCGTGGCTAATCCGGTCGACGTGATGACCTATCGCGCCTGGCAGCGCACCGGCTGGTCGCGCAATCGCGTGTTCGGCCAGGCGGGCGTGCTCGACTCGTCGCGCATGGCCTGGTTCATCGCCGAGGCGACGGGGCGCTCGATGGGCGACATCGATGCGATGGTACTGGGCGGCCACGGCGACCAGATGGTGCCCATGATGCGCTACACCACGGTCAACGGTGTGCCGGTTGCGAACTTCCTCGACCAGGCCAAGATCGACGAGATCATCGAGCGCACGCGCAAGGGCGGCGCCGAGGTCTTGCAGCTGCGCGAGAGCTCCAGCGCCTACTTGGCGCCGGGGGCGTCGACCGTCTCCATGGTCGAGTCGGTCGTTCGCGGCCGCGGGCGCCTGCTGCCCTGCGTCGCCATCCTCGACGGCGAGTACGGCCATCGCGACGTGGCCATGGGCGTGCCCTCGATCCTCGGGGCCAGTGGCCTCGAGCGCGTGGTCGAGCTCGACCTCAACGCCACCGAGCGCGAGCAGTTCGAGGCATCGCTCCAGGCGGTCGAGGGGGATCTCGCCCGCATCAAGTGACGCCACCGCGCGGGCGCCGGTCGCGCGCGGTGCAACCCGGTGTTCACCCCCGAACGGGCGCGAACGTGTCGCGTTCGCGCCCGATTTTTCGTCGCGCGCGTCATCCCGGTGTTACAGCGTTTACCCACCCGGGGGTGCGTGCTAGCTTCAGCCCCTTTCCGCGCCCCGCGGCGTGATCCGCCCGCTCACTCGCACCCCCAGTGCGCCCGTGTGCGGTGGCCCGTTCGCCCGGCGGGGAGCCGATGTCGCGCTCCAGCTGAGAGGGACCGCCCGCGCCATGAGCCATACACAATACGCCCCCGCCCGGCCGCGACTGCAGCGCTCCGAGCTCGCCGTCCCGGGCTCGAACACCAAGCTCTTCGACAAAGCCGCGAGCGGCGACGCCGATTATGTCTTCCTCGACGTCGAGGATGCCGTCGCCCCCGACGACAAGCTCACCGCCCGCGCCAACATCGTCGAGGCCCTCAACGACCTCGACTGGGCGGGTCAGGGCAAGACGGTCTCGATCCGTATCAACGGTATCGATACCCAGTACATGTACCGCGACGCCATCGAGATCCTCGAGCAAGCGGGGTCGAGCGTCGATACCTTGCTCATCCCCAAGGTGGGCACGCCCGGTGATGTCTATCTGGTCGACGCCCTGGTGAGCCAGATCGAGACCGCCGTCGGCCTCGAGCATTCCATCGGCCTGGAGGTGCTCATCGAGACCGCGCTCGGCATGGCCAATGTCGAGGCCATCGCCCAGGCGAGCCCCCGCCTCGAGGCGATGCACTTCGGGGTGGCCGACTACGCCGCGAGCTGCCGCGCGCGCACGGTCAACATCGGCGGCTTGAGCCCCGACTACCCGGGCGATCAGTGGCACCACGCGCTCGCGCGCATGACCGTCGCCTGCCGCGCCTACGGCCTGCGCCCGATCGACGGCCCGTTCGGCGACTTCAACGATGCGGACGGCTTCGTCGCCGCGGGCAAGCGCGCCGCTGCCCTGGGCATCGAGGGCAAGTGGGCCATCCACCCGAGCCAGATCGCGCTCGCCAACGAGGTCTTCTCGCCGCCCGACGCCGAGGTCCAGCGCGCCCGCGACATCCTGGCTGCGCTCGAGCAGGCCTCGCGCGAGGGCAAGGGCGCGGCCCAGCTCGACGGCAAGATGATCGATGCCGCCTCGGCGCGCATGGCCGACAGTGTCGTGCGCATGGCCGACGCCATCGCCGCCAAGCAGTCCTGAAGCACCCTTACGCGAACGACCACGCGAGGATCAGCAGTGGATATCCACGAATACCAAGCCAAGCACCTGCTGTCGAAGGCCGGGGTGCCCATCCCCAACGGGGGTGTGGCCCACACCGCCGACGAGGCCGCCTACCTGCAACACGAGATCGCCGGCAACCGCTGGGTGGTCAAGGCCCAGGTCCACTCGGGCGCGCGCGGCAAGGCCGGCGGCGTCAAGCTCTGCGACAGCGACCAAGCCGTGCGCGACGCGGCCGCGTCGCTGCTCGGCAGCCGCCTGGTGACCAGCCAGACCGGGCCCGAGGGCAAGATCTGTAACTCGGTCTACGTCGAGGCCGCCACCGACATCGAGCGCGAGCTCTACGTCGCCATGGTGCTCGACCGCGCCTCGGAGCAGATCGTGGTCGTCGCCTCGGCCGAGGGCGGTGTCGAGATCGAGGAGCTGGCCGAGTCCAAGCCCGAGGCCATCCTGCGCGAGCTCGTCGATCCGGCCATCGGCCTGCACGATTTCCAGGCACGCGAGCTCGCTTTCGGGCTCGGCTTGGCGCCCGGCCAGATCGCCGATGCGGTCAAGACGTTGCGCGGGCTGTATCGCCTGATGCGCGATCACGACGCGACCCTGGTCGAGGTGAACCCCTTGGTCGCGACGCGCGACGGGCGCCTGCTGTCGCTCGATGCCAAGTTCGGCTTCGACGACAACGCCTTGTTCCGCCAGCCCAATATCTCCGAGCTGCGCGACCGCGGCCAGGAGGATCCGCGCGAGACCGCCGCCGAGGACCAGGGGCTGTCCTATGTCGGTCTCGAGGGCGACATCGGCTGCATGATCAATGGTGCGGGGCTCGCCATGGCGACCATGGACATGATCAAGCATGCCGGCGGCGAGCCCGCTAACTTCCTCGACATCGGCGGCGGCGCCTCGCCCGAGCGCGTCGCCAAGGCGTTCCGGCTGGTGCTGTCGGACAGCAACGTGGCCGCGATGCTCGTCAACATCTACGCGGGCATCAATCGTTGCGACTGGGTGGCCGCGGGCATCACGCAGGCGCTCGACGAGATCGAGCTCAACGTGCCGCTGGTGGTGCGCCTGTCCGGGACCAACGTCGACGAGGGCAAGCGCATCCTCGAGGACAGCGGCCACGCCATCACGACCGCCGACAATCTGGCCGACGCGGCCGACCGCGTCGTGGCAGCGCGCAACGCCGCCTGAGCGATCCACGGAGACCGAACCACGCCATGGCGATTCTACTCGACGAAAACACCCCCGTGCTCATCCAGGGCTTCACCGGCCGGATCGGGACCTTCCACGCCCAGGAGATGATCGACTACGGCACCAACGTGGTCGGCGGCGTCACCCCGGGCAAGGGTGGCACCGAGCACCTGGGGCGCCCCGTGTTCAACACCGTGCGCGAGGCCGTCCAGGCCACGGGCGCGCGCGCGAGCATCGTGTTCGTGCCGGGCCCGTACGCGGCGGACTCGATCTCGGAGGCGGCCAGCGCCGGGATCGAGTACTGCGTGGCCATCACCGACGGCATCCCGGCGCAGGACATGATGCGGGTCAAGCGCTACCTGCGCCTGTTCCCCGAGGGCCGGCGCATGATCGTCACGGGCCCGAACTGCTCCGGCACCATCAGCCCGGGGCGGGCGATGATGGGGATCATGCCGGGCCACATCTACGCGCCGGGCCGTGTGGGCGTGGTTGCGCGCTCGGGCACGCTGGGCTACGAGGCGGCGAGCCAGATGCAGGAGCAGGGCATCGGCATCTCGACCGCCGTCGGGATCGGCGGCGACCCGATCAACGGCTGCTCGTTCGCGCGCATCCTCGAGCTCTTCGAGGCCGACCCCGACACCGAGGCCGTGATGATGATCGGCGAGATCGGCGGCCCGCAGGAGGCCGAGGCGGCCGAGTTCGTGCGCGAGCACATGACCAAGCCCGTGGTCGCGTTCATCGCGGGCCTGTCCGCGCCCAAGGGCCGCCAGATGGGCCACGCGGGGGCGATCATCTCGGGCAAGGGCGAGAGTGCGGTGGAGAAGACCCGGATCCTGCGCGACGCCGGTGTGACCGTGTGCGAGCGCCCATCCGACCTGGGTGTGACTATGAAGGGGGCCCTAGGCTAGGCCTTAGCCGAAGGCCGACGCGCTCGGCCAGGGTCGCCACGCAGCGACGCCGGTCGGGTGCGCAGCGCTGCATCAGCTCGATCGCCTGGCGCGCGAGCGCGCGCTTGCCCGCCATACATAGTCGAGCGGATCGATGTAGAGGCAAGCCGGGGCTCGCCGGTGCGCTCACACGCGCGCGCTCAGGCGCTGGCGCAGTGCGGACAACGCCTGGCCCCGGTGACTCACCAGGTTCTTCTCGTCGGCCGGCAGCTCGGCGGCGGTGCGGCCATCGGCGAGCTCGAACAGCGGATCGTAGCCGAAGCCCGCATCGCCGCGCGGGGCCTCGGCGATGCGCCCCGCCCACGTGCCCTCGGCGATCAGCGGCGCCGGGTCGTCGGCGCCGCGCAGATAGATCAGCACGGCGCGATAGCGCGCGCTGCGCTCGTCCGGGGCGACGCCCTCGAGGCGCTCGAGCAGCAGCCGGTTGTTGGCGGCGTCGTCGGCGTGCTCGCCCGCGAAACGCGCCGAGTACACCCCGGGGGCGCCGTCGAGGGCGTCGACCTCGATGCCGGAGTCGTCCGCGATCGCCGGGCACCCCGCTTCACGCGCGGCGTGGCGCGCCTTGATCAAGGCGTTCTCGACGAAGGTGGGGGCGGTCTCGGCCGGCGGCGCGATGTCGAACGCCGTTTGCGCGACGAGCTCGATCCCGGCCCCTGCGAGCATGCGCTCGAACTCCCGGCGCTTGCCCTCGTTGCCAGTGGCGAGCACGACCCGGGTCATCGTGCCAGGGCCTCGCGCTGGGCACCGATGAGCTCCTGGATGCCTTGGTGGGCGAGATCGAGCATTTGGTCGAGCTCGCTGCGCCGAAAGGCGTGGCCCTCGGCCGTGCCCTGGACCTCGATGAACG